>JAYVBR010000262.1:0-3170 GCA_043750395.1 Bacteroidota bacterium
CCTCGCTTTATTTTTTCATCAGATTTTAAATCTTTATTTACAGTCTCAAAAAAGCCCTCATCTAATTCAATTGAAGACATTAGATTATACTCATCATCTCTTAAACCCATAACTATTCTTAGTTTATGCATCATTAACCAAATTGGTTCATAACGCTTATGATTTAATTGTCTTTGAATCTCTTTTGCTGAAAAACTCTTCTTCGTAGCGGTTAAAAGATGCATTGTAATAAACCAATATTGAAAAGTTAGTTTACTTGAATGCATAACTGTTCCTGAACGTAATGTAGTTCTAAATTTGCAACTTTTACATTCATATTGCCATTTATCTTTTTTCCAATAATGATCTTTACTTTGGCATTTTTTACAAATAACGCCTTCTTTATCTCGTATAGCTTTAAACTTTAGTTTGCAACTTTCCTCGTCTGGATAATGTTTGTGAAAATCTATTATATTCATTGTATTGGTTTTTAAAATACAAATATAAGAAATTCAGGTATTTAGACGGACAAACATATTAATAAATTAAAAAATGAAAATTACGGAATTTCTGATAATTTTGGATTTATTGGCGTAAGTGCTGGTGCTCATTTGTCTTTATTATATAGTTATACAAATAATCCAAATAATAATATTAAAATGGTAGCAAGTGTTGTTGGGCCTACAAATTTTACAGATCCACAATATGTTAATAATTCTGAATGGATTAGCAGATATTTATTGATTACTGGACTCGAATACTCATCGAATATATCCTATTTTCAAAACGCAAGTCCATTATTTAAAGCTACAACCAATTCTCCTCCAACTATTATGCTATATGGCGATAATGATGATTTGGTTCCTATTTCTCAAGGAAGAGATTTAAACAATAAATTAGACCAACTAGGTGTTTATAATGAATTTAATTTATACGCTGGTGGACACGGAAACTGGGCGCCTTTAGACATACTTAGAGCATATACTTCAATAGTAAATTTTATAAAACTAAAATTTTAGGTTTAATTATTTTACTTTAATTTTCTCTTTCTTTTTATTCGTTTTTTTGTAAATCGGCAACAAATAAGATACAGTATAATTAAATCCTGCACCAAAATCGCCGTCATAAGTACGATTAAACCCCGGAATGTATAGATTGTCAAAATTATCAGGTTTATTGTTGGCAACTAGCATATTTATGCGAAAATTAAAACCAACAAAAACATTATTAAAAACTTTGGCTTTGATACCTGCAACAAATTCTATCCATTGAGCCGATAAACCATCGAATTTTTCACTAGAAACTTGAGATGGAGTTTCTTTAAAAAATGGATTTCGATTGTAAACTTTATAATTGTTTAATTCGTGGCTGAATGTACTTGCACCATATCGCAAACCGATATAAACCATATTTTCCATATCAAGCCAATTTTCATAGCTATTATAGTCAAATCCTGCTTTTATGTAAGTTCCATTGGTTGTAAAATCCAATCTAGTGTCTTCGATAGTTTTAATTTCGTTTCCGATTTCGGCAGCTAAAAAATAGTTTTTTGAAACTCTATAATCGCCAATAATTTCTAAACCCCGATATTTATTTTCATAAAACGATTTTGTCAGTTTATACAAATCAATACCAAATCTGACCCCATAACGTTCTATGCGAGCAGGAATTGAATCTTTGGTTTTTACTGGAGTTTCTTTTTTACTAGATTGAGATTGTACTGAATATGAAATCATTACAATCAAAAAACTAAAAATAAATTTTGACATGTGTTTCATCTTCGTTTAAAATATTCGGTTTTGTGACTGTTATTCGTTTAATCCACTCTGTAACGTTTGAGGATTCTTTGACCAAAATTGTATTATTATTATTCAAAACATAATTTATTTTATAACCACAAGCTCGAGAAATAAAAACTGTATTTCTGTTATAATTAAATTCTAACTGATCCAAATTTGAAGCCGCAGGTGTATCAGAATTCAGTGTAAATGAATATTTTGAAATATTTAAATCAGTTTTTAATGGAATTTTAATTTTAGATACATCAAATGTTCCCAAAAGATTTGATGTTTCCGAATCTTGAATTTTTAACTTATTTACATTTGCCGAGGCATTTGTTACATTATTAAAAAACTCAATTACTAATTGTGGTGTTGTTGGAGTTGTTGAATCGCAAATATCATCACTTTCGCAACTCGAAAAACCGAAAGATATCAATAGTAAAATTAGAAATATTTTTTTCATTTTTATAAATATAAAATAATTAGCCAATTCGCTTTTGCAAGCTCGTGCCAAAAATCGTTAATTAAAAATCTAAAATCTCAATTCTAAAAGCACAACATTTTCAACATGATGCGTTTGCGGAAACATATCGACTGGTCGCACACGTGTAACCTTATATTTTTCGTCTAGCAAAGCCAAATCTCTAGCTTGTGTTGCAGAATTGCAACTTACATAAACAATTTTCTTGGCTTCGATTTTCAATAATTGTTCAACAACATCTTTGTGCATTCCGTCTCTTGGCGGATCGGTAATAACTACATCTGGTTTGCCGTGTTGTGCGATAAAACTTTCGTTAAAAACGTTTTTCATATCACCAACATAAAACTCACAGTTTGTTATTTCATTACGGTCAGCATTTGCTTTAGCATCGATAATTGCTTCAGGAACCGATTCGACACCAATAACTTTTCGAGCATTTTTCGATACAAATTGTGCAATTGTTCCCGTTCCGGTATATAAATCATACACCAATTCCGAACCAGTCAATCCAGCATAATCTCTGGTTATTTTGTATAATTCATAAGCCTGAGCCGAGTTGGTTTGATAGAAAGATTTAGCATTAATACTAAACTTTAAACCTTCCATTTCTTCAAGAATATAATCTCTACCTTTATATAGTACTATTTTTTGATCGTAAATTGTGTCATTTGGTTTGCTATTAATAACATATTGCAACGAAGTAATTTCTGGGAATTTATCAGCCAAAAAGTCCATTAATTTAATTCGGTTTTCTTTTTGTTCTTCAAAAAACTGAATCAAAACCATAATTTCTCCAGTCGAAGCCGTTCGAATCATCAAAGTTCTCAATAAACCTTCGTGCGCACGAGGATTAAAAAATTCGAGATTGTTTACGATTGCAAATTCACGAATCGAATTTCGAATGGCATTCGATGGATCTTCTTGCAAAT
>JAYVBR010000263.1:0-16012 GCA_043750395.1 Bacteroidota bacterium
ACAACTTGAGTTAGCTGATGGAAAAGTAATCTCGATTGCTGGATATGAAGTTGCAGGTGGTTTTATTCAAATTTTATTAAACGATACAGCTACTCAATATGCAGCAGCAGCGGAATATCCAAATGTAATTACTGTTAAATAAATTTTACAAAATTAAATTTACCACAAATAAAGATTTACTTTGTTTGTGGTTTTTTTATTTAATACAAAATCTATTATAATTATGAATTCAAAAAAATTAAACAAGCTAAATTTATTGTTTGTAATTACAACACTAATATTGATTTTGTTATCTTGTAATTCAAAAAAACAAGTCGATTATTTTTACATAAATTTAGATTTAGTAATTCAACAAACAGATTCAATTAGAGTTTTTTACAAAACCGATGCTTCAATTAATTTCAATGAAACAGAAGCATTTTGGACAAAAATAAGCGGAAATAAAAAAAATCAAAAAGTTACTTTAAAATTTCCAAACAACATCTTCCCAAAACAGTTTCGTATTGATATAGGAAACAGTGTTAAGCAACCTGGAATTGTAATCAACAAATTAGAATGTCAATTTAAGACAAATTCATTTAATTTAAAAGGAAAAGAAATATATCAAACATTAAGAGTAGACGAAAACAACACAATTCTTGACAAAGAAACTGGTGTTTTAAGTCGAAAAGATAAAACAAAAAAAAATGGAATATCACTTTATCCAAATGGAAGTAAGTTAAATTCAAGACTAGAGAATTTATTCAAAAAAAATAAAATATAAATTTTGAATATGTTTTAAAATGCTAAAAAAACTTCTATCATTAATAAGTAATAAACAATTTCTAAACCTTTCGATTTATGGTTTTGGACAAGGTTTTAATTTGGTTACACCATTACTAATAATTCCATATATTATTTCAATATGCGGTGAAGAAAATTTCGGAAAAGCATCTGTAGGAATGGCATTAAGTTTTTTTTTAATGGTTTTTATAGATTATGGGTCAGATATTGTTGGTGTTAGAGAAATTTCTATTAATAGAGACAACCATCAAAATTTACAAAAAATACTATTTTCGACCTATTATTCTAAATTTCTGTTGCTTATTTGTGTGATTTTTATTGCGATTATTGGATTTATAACAATTCCATTTTTTAAAACCGAAAAAACACTTTTTATTCTAGGAACAACTATGTTGATAGGACAATTTCTAAATCCTACTTGGTTTTTGCAAGGAATCGAAAATGTAAAATGGATAACAATATCAAATATTATTTCTAAATTAATATATGTAATTTGTATTTTTTTATTTATAAAAAAAGAAAATGATTATGTATTAATTAATCTTTTTTGGGGCATTGGAATGATTGTAGCAAATGGTTTTTTTGTAATTTTAATCATTAAAAAACACAATTTTAAATTTATTAAATTTCAGTTCTTACAATTAATTTCTTTTTTAAAAAGAGATTTCAAAATGTTTACTTCTCAAGTTTTCGTATCAATTCAAATGTATTCTCCAGTAATATTAATTAGTTTTTTTGGCAACAATCTTATTGCTGGACAATTTAAAATTGTTGAACAAGTAATAGTAATCTTTAAAACTTATATTTTATTGTTTTTTAATTTTGTTTTCCCTAAAATTTGTTATTTGCTAGAAACAAATCCAAAGAAAGCAATTTTTAATTGGAAACTTTTTAACGTAGTTAATTTTTTATTTGTTTTAATTTCAATGTTTTTTGTATATTTATTTTCCTATGATATAGTTTCCTATTTTAATCCAACTAATAGATATTTCTTAAGCCGTTTACTAGAAATAGCCGTTTTTTATCCAATATTAATTGCAATTTCAATACCATTAAAACAGCTTGTTTTAGGCTGGAATCACAAACGATTTTATATAAACACTACTACAATCACTGTGATTTTGAACTTAATAGCAATAATTTTATTAATTCCAAAATACAAAGTTTATGGCGTTTTTTATTCTATGATAATTAGTGAAGCAATTGTAATTTTATTTTACGTAATTTGCATCAGAAAAAATTGGTTTCAAATTAAGACTAATGATTAAAAATACTTTTCAAAAACTTTTAAATAAATCCGGAAAATCATATTCTATTGATGCTGATATTCCTAATTCATTAATATTTTGGACACTTTATAACCGACTAATAATGTTAATTAGAGGGTTAATAAAAACAAGAAAAAAAGTTTTTATTGGTAGCGACACAAAAATTTACAACACGCAAAACATTAGTTTCGGAAGAAGTGTAACTATCCAAAATGACTGTATAATCGACGGTTACTCTAAAAAAAAAATAGTTTTTGGAGATTGTGTCAGCATTGGCGCATATTCTAAATTAACTTCAACAAGCCATTTATCTAAATATGGAATAGGTCTAACAATGGGAAATAATTCAGCAATTGGAGATTTTACTCACTTTGGTGCTTCAGGCGGAATAGAAATTGGCAACGACGTAATAATGGGTTCTTATATCAGTTTTCATTCAGAAAACCATATTTTTTCTGACAATTCAAAACTTATTAGAGAACAAGGTACAACATCTAAAGGCATAAAAATAGGTAATAATGTTTGGGTTGGTGCCAAAGTTACATTTTTAGATGGTTGTTCGGTAGGCAACAACTCAGTAGTTGCAGCTTGTGCAGTTGTAAATGGTATTTTTCCAGATAACTCAGTAGTTGGAGGAATTCCAGCTAAAATATTAAAATCAATTTAAATGAGCGTTACAATTAACAAATCTTTATTTAACCAAATATTGTTTATTATTTGTGTCGTTGTTCCATTTTTTAATATTTATGAATTTTCTTTTGTTTTTTGGATATTGGCAATTGTTGTAACGATTAAAAACAATTATTCTTTCGAATTTTTAAGATTACTTTCTATATTTATTATTATTTTTTTGATAGCAATAGTTGTTGGATTTTTTTTTCAACATAATCTTTATTTCGTAATCCGTGATATTACTTATTTGATAAAACCTATTTCTGGATTGTTATTGGGTTATCAATTATTTAATAAGAATATTAAAAATCCTTTTCAGTTTATAGTCAATGCAGGTGTTTCAATAGCAATTTATCATTTAATATTGGTAGCTTATGGAATAATCATTAAAGGAGCAACAAATGTTGGAGCAATAAGACATTATGGAGGATTTTTTAATGATTTTGAGGTTTATACCTTAATTATTTTAATATTTGGAAAACAATTAAATCTAGAGTTTTCAAAAAAAATGCACACCATTTTTTTGATTATATTGACTGTTTCAAGTTTTTTTTATTTGGCTAGAACAAACTTTATTCAGTTCGTTATTTTATTTATGGCTTTAAAGGGATTATTAGTATTAAATAAACGAGCAATTATAGTTTTAACATCAGTATTTGCATTGACAATTATAGGATATTCAGCCATATATTATTATAATCCAGTTAGAAACGGAAAAGGATTAGGCGAATTTTTATATAAAATAAAGATGGCACCTGGTGAAGCTTTCAGTACAAAAATAAATCGCGAAGATTGGAAAAAATTCAACGATAACTACAGATCGTATGAAAACGTTAGAACAATTCAGCAATTATCGCACAATCAATCCCTGTTATTTGGAGAAGGAATTGGTTCTCAGGTAGATTTACGACAAAAAGTTTATCTTGGTGATATGCAATTAAGATATATTTCGATACTTCATAATGGTTTTATGATTGTTATCTTGAAATCGGGATTTTTTGGGTTGAGTATTTATTTATTGTCCATAATTTATTTTTTCAAAAGGAATAAATATTCCAACAATACTTTACAAAACATAAATTATATATTTGTTGGAACAGGGGTTTTTTTAATAGTTTCGAATTGGGTTTTTTTAGGATTTTATAATTTAATCGATACCAAATCATTGTTAATTGGTTTTTTGTTTGCTTATAAAAATGAAATAATTAAAACAATTAAAAATGATTAATATACTTTTTATTCATCAATCTGCCGAAATGTATGGATCAGATAAAACTTTGCTTTTATTGTTAAAACATATAGATAAATCTCAATTTTTTCCAGTAATAATTTTGCCATTTGATGGACCATTAAAAACGGAATTAGAAAATGAAAACATAAAAGTAGTTATTGCCCCAGTATTAAAGCTTTATCGGCAAATGTTTGCTCCCAAAAACATAATTAATTTTTTTTCGGACATAAAAAAAGGTTTTTCAGTTATTGATAATTTAAATAAAGTCCATAATTTTGATTTGATATATTCTAATACATTGGCAGTTTTATTGGGTATATTTTATGCCAAAAAAAGAAAAATTAAGCATTTATGGCACGTTCACGAAATTATTGAATCTCCTTTAATATTCAAGAAAGCATTTGTAAAACTATTAGCAGTAAATTCAAATTCGAAAATTGTTTGTAATTCAATTGCAACACAAAAATTTTGGAATCAAAATTCAAAAATAACAAACAAATCAAGTGTTATTTGGAATGGTTTAGAAACCGAATCAGAAAAAATTTCGAACGCAGAAATATTAGAATTTAGGAAAACTCATTTTCAAGCAAATCCAGACGATTTAATTGTAACTCTTGTTGGAAGGATAAGCCGTTGGAAAGGACAATTGGTTTTATTAAATGCATTTAACAATCTTTCTAAAAACCACAAAAATATAAAATTAGCATTTATTGGTGCACCACCTCCAAACCAAGAGATTTTTTTGGAAAATCTCAAAAGTCAAATTAAAGATTTTAACCTTGAAAAAAAAGTTATAATAATACCTTTTCAAGACGATATTTATAAAGTTTGGCAATGCATAGACATAGCAGTTGTACCATCAATTGAACCCGAACCTTTTGGACTAGTTGCAGTTGAAGCAATGCTTGCTAAAAAACCAGTTATAGCATCAAACCATGGTGGGTTAACAGAAATTATAATTGAAAATGAAACAGGGTTTTTGGTTGAGCCAAATAACGAAATTGCTCTGTCAGGAGCAATAAAAAAACTTATTGAAAATCCAGAATTAAGAACTAAATTTGGACAAAACGGTTATAAACGAGCTTTAAACGAGTTTTCTGTTAAATCCTATGTATCGAGTTTCGAGAAAATTTTTAAAGAAATGTCCTACCCCATTACCTAGCAACCCCCAACCGCACAGCAACATTAATCAGCCCAGCAATATTTTTCACATTGAGTTTCAAGAAAATATTTTTTCGATGAGCTTCGATTGTGTGTTTACTGATGAATAATTTTTCGGCAATTTCTTCGGTAGTAAATTCTTGAGCAATTAGTTGAATAATTTCTTTTTTGCGGCGGGTAAAAAATTGTTTGTAGAGATTGCTTAATAACAAAAATGTTATTAGCTTTGACAAATAAATGCTTAAAAATATGAAAATAAGCAAAGAAAGAAAAGAGTTAGGTAAGTATTAGATTTTCTACTTGAGGCACATTAAAAAAATCGCACCTGATTCTAGAAAAAAATTTGATATAATAATTCAAATAATAATTGAGAAACTAAAAGATATTTAAAGTTAAGTTTGTTATTAAATTTTGTTAAATAAAAACATTATGATTGATAAAATAATAGAATTAAAAATAAAATCAAGAACAGCTAAAAAAAAAGAAAAAGTATTAATTGATTTAGAAATGCAAAAATTAGCTTTTGAAAATCCAAAAGAATTTTCTGAAGCAATGCTAACTTGCATAAAAGAAACAAATCAAAAAGCTGATGAATTGATTTTGAGACAAAAACTAGAAGATATTTTACCAGTAATATCAATATCTTATTTGTCAAAAAACTACTTTAAAAAAACACCACAATAGTTTTATCAGCGTCTTAACGGCAATAATGTAAACGGAAAAGAAGCACACTTTACAGACAATGAATTAAAAATACTTTCATTAGCACTCAAAGAAATTGGGCAAAAATTAACTGCATCGGCTGCGTTAGTTTAATTATCAATAAACTTTCAATTATTTATAACCCCCAACCGCACAGCAACATTAATTAACCCAGCAATATTCTTGACATTAAGTTTCAAAAAAATGTTTTTACGATGGGCTTCAATTGTGTGTTTACTGATGATTAATTTTTCGGCGATTTCTTCGGTGGTAAATTCTTGGGCAATGAGTTGTATAATTTCTTTTTCGCGGCTGCTCAAAATAGATTTTTTAAAATCAATAACATCTTCGTTGTTTTCGGATCCAACAAAATGTTTTTTGTTGTGGAACACGATGTCATTAATGACATTAATTAAAGTTTGCGAATCGGTTTCTTTTAATAAAAACCCATCAATATCTTTAAATGAATTCAGATTTTGAAACATACTCAGAACCAAAATCTTAATTTCAGGATAGTTAATTTTTAATTCTTTAATAAACTCTAAACCATTCATTTCAGGCATAGACATATCAGTAATAATCAAATCGGGTGGATTGGTTTTTATTTTTTTCAAAGCTTCGATTGCTCGGTTTTCGGAAAATAAAACTTCAAAATTCGCTTCATTTGACAAAACAGAAACAATTCCGTCAAGAAACATTTTATGATCGTCAACAACTGCAATTTTTATCATTTTTAATTGGTTTGGTTGGTTTAATTCTATTATTTAAAGCTTTTGTTAAAGAATCTCCAGTTCGGACTTGAGATAAATGTCATTAATTTAATCTTTTTTGTCATTTCGACGATAGGAGAAATCGAATTAGTTGCTCACATTATGTGATTTCTCCTATCGTCGAAATGACAAAAGGAGCAACTTCCTTGTTTAAAAAGCTGTTTTAAAATCTACATTATCCTATAACATAACCGTTTTCTATTTTTCAATATCAATTACAAAACAACTTCCAGCACCAATTTTGGTATCAATTTCCAAAGTGCCGTTAATAGTTTTCAATCGTTCTTGAATGTTTTTCAATCCAATTCCTTGAATTTCGTTAATGTTAAACCCAATACCATCATCTTCGAAAATAATATTCAATGACTCGTAATGGTTGGTCAAAGACACTCTAACATTTTTAGCTTGGGCGTGTTTGGACACATTGGTCAACAATTCTTGAACAATTCTATAAATTTGGTGTTTAGTATTTTCTGGAACATTTTCGAAACCATTTTCAGGAAAAATCGAAATTTCAACAGCAAACTCTTTTCGCTCTTCATATTCTTTTTTAAGTTCAAATAAAAGATTGGAGAAGTTTTTGTTCTTGATGAAATTGCTGCTCAAGTTGTGCGAAATTAATCGCAATTCTTGAAACAAACCACTAAGTTGGTCAATAACTAAATTTATTTTTTCATTTTTAATACTCGAATTTATTTGCGATAAGTTCAATTTCACACCTGCGAGTGTGCCGCCAACACCATCGTGAATTTCTTGGGCAATGCGGTTGCGTTCCTCGTCTTGACCCTGCACAACGCCCAAAATTCTTTTTATTTCTTGTTCTTGTTGCAGTTTTTGTTTTTCTTGAACAAACAATTTGTTTTCTTTTTCGCTAATTATCTTTTGAAGTTTCACGCGGTTTCTATAAAAAAACATCAAAAACAAAATGGGCAAAAGAATGGCGATTGCAATATAAATTGCATTACGTTTTTTGTTGCTTTCAATTAACTTTTCTTTAGAAAGCAGGTTTATTTTCAAGTTCTTTTTCTCGACTTCGTACTTGGTTTGAATTTCGTTAAAAGCCTTGTTTTTGTCCAAATTAAAAACGCTGTCTTTCAAACCGTGGTATTTTTCTTGAAACCGAATGGCTTTTTCGAATTGCTTGTCAATTTTGTAAGTATCGCCCAAAGCTTTGTAAATATTTAATGTTTGTTCTTTGTCGCCAATTTGTGGTGCCAAGTCCAAGGCTTTATTATAATTCTCGAGTGCCAAATCGAACTTTTCTATTTTGAAATAATAACCACCAATATTAAAATAAACATAAAAAAGATTAATTGGGCTTTTCATTTTCAAAGCCAATGTTTTAGCTTGGTTCAAGTAATTCAATATTTTTGTATTGGAATGTATTACCTTTTCGTGCAAATAAAAAACACTTAAATTGATTAATATTGAAAAATGAATTTGGTTGTTACTTAGTTTCTTTGCTAATGAAAGTGATTTATTGTAATAATTTAAAGCTTCTTTTTTGTCTGATTTTTCTAGTAATGCTGCAATACAAGGATAAACGTAAATTAAATTTTCTTCAAAATTATTTTCTAATGAAATTTGTTCACTTAATTTAAAATATTCAACTGCTTTTACAGAATTATTTTGCAAATCATATAAATTACCCATATTGTTTAAAACAAAGCATTTGTTTTCTGGCAATTTATTTTGTTCAGCAATTTTAAATGAATAAATTAAAAATTTTAATGATAAATCGTAATTGCCATTATTCATTTCTAAAACACCAAGATGGTTATAACAAAAAGATAATGTTTTATAGTTATTTGTTTTTTTTGATAAATCAATAGATTTCAAAACATTTTTTTTATCTAAATCAAAATTATTTTTACAATAATAGTAATAACCTAACTTAAAATAACAGGTTGCTAATAAAAAATCGTTTTTAGAACCTTCACTTAAACGCTTAGCTTTATTAATATAAATAAAAGCAGAATCTAAATTAGAATTTTTATTGTTGTCAAATTTCTTTATAAGTAATTCAATTTGAGCACTATTTTGTGCTAAAGTACAATTACAAAAACACATAATCAGGAACAAGATTTTTTTCATAGATTAAAATTTATTCAAAAATACCTTATTTATGGTATAAATTCAACATTAAATAAACTATAGTTTTGTAATGTTAATTTAATAATTCAAATTATGAACAAAATTCTCCTAACTTTTTTTACAGTTTTTGTAAATTCATTATGTAATGCGCAAAACAACCCAGTTTCATTATTTTTAACTTCAAATAGATTAAATTTAATTGAAGATGAAGCAAGTCCAATTGAAATATCAAGTGATGGAAATTATACCTTAAGTGGTGTTTTTGATTCAGAAACATCAATATTAATTAAAGCAAGTGTTGATAAAAGTATAAAGTTAATTCCAAAAGATGCTGTTTTTAGTCCATCGAATTCAGGCGTTTTAATAGACCCACCAGCTTCGGCAGTTAGAATTAAATCTCCAGGAGGACTTCAACCACCAACCTTTAAAACAACAATAAACTTTTATCCAAATCCAGTTCAAAACGAGTTGACTTTTACGTCAAAAGATTTAGTTAACGAATATACAATATATGACTTAACTGGTTTATTAAAGTTATCTCAAAAAACCGAACCAACCAAATCTGCTAAAATCAATGTTAGCGAGCTTAAAACCGCCAATTATATTTTGGTTTTAAACCTAAGTAACGGTAAACAATTATCAATACAATTCATTAAAAACTAATATTAAACAATTATTTACAAACAATTAAAACTTTAAAATTATGAAAAAATTAGTATTAGCAGGTTTTTTACTTGCGGGAATCTTGGGAGCAAATGCTCAAACAAATAATGTATATACTGGAGCAGGTTCAGGTGGAAGTTATACAGGATCAAACAATACATTTACTGGGTATTTTTCAGGAAATGGCGGTAACTCCAACCTTGTTCAGGGCAATACAACAAGTGGATCAAATAATTCTTTTTATGGCAATTATTCTGGCACTCTTCATGGAGGTACAAACAATTCATTTTTTGGATATTTAGCTGGAGATAAAGTATCGGTTGGGTCTGACAATACTTATTTAGGGTCTCAATCTGGGAGAAACAATAATGGTTCACGTAATGTATTCTTAGGAGCAAACTCCTATTTTCCTGCAAATCAATTAGGAACCTCATTATCTGACAAACTTTACATAGATAATACTTCAACTAATTCACCATTAATATGGGGAGATTTCGCTGCTGATCAATTAAAATTAAATGGTAAGGTCGGTATTGGTGCAGTTACTACTTTTCCAATCAATACACTATACGCTAATTACAAATTATTTGTAACAGGTGGAATTTTAACAGAAGAGATTAGAGTTGCATTGAGAACAGGAAGTATCTGGGCAGATTATGTTTTTGCAAAAGATTACAAATTAAAACCATTGTCAGAAGTTGAAGCATTTATTAATACTAATGGTCACTTACCAAATGTACCATCAGCAGCCGAAGTAAAACAAAATGGTATTGCTCTTGGCGACATGTCTAGAATTCAACAAGAAAAAATCGAAGAATTGACTTTGTACATCATCGCTCAAAACAAACGTCTCGAGGCACTTGAAGCACTTGAAGCTAAATTGAATAATAAGTAATAATTTATAAATAATTAAATTATGAAAAAGTTATATTTAATGATTATGCTGTTGCTTTTTGCAATGGGTAATGCTTGGGCTCAAAAGGATTACTTTTACTATTATAGAGGAGAGAAAGTATACTTAACTATAGACAAAACTTTATTAAATATTAGTGTAGATGAAAGTTTTCAAAAATCAAGTTTAAACATTTTAAATTTTAAAGATTTTAATTTCGAAATTGATAATTCAAATCAACAAATACAAAAAGTTGCAAAACTAGAATTTAAAAATATTCTTTCTGATTTAGAATTTTTTCAAAAAATTAATTTTTTAGAGCAAAATGCAAACATAAACAATGTTTCATACTATTTTAAACGTACTAATGCCCAATCAATAGGTACCTCTAAATATTTTTACATTAAATTAAACAATGAAAATGATTTTCCTACATTAGAGAAAATAGCTATTCAAAAAAATGTAAAAATAGTAAAACAAGTACCATATATGCCACTTTGGTATATTCTGTCTGTAAATAAGACAACGATTGGAAACTCAGTAGAGCTTACTAATTATTTTTATGAAACCGGTTTGTTTGCTGATGTTGATCCTGCTTTTATGTTTAGTTTTAAAAATAGTTGTACAAACGATATTAATTTCGGTAGTTTGTGGGGGTTAAATAACTCTGCAAATCCAAATATTGATATTAATGCTTGTCAAGCGTGGAATTTATCACAAGGAAATGGTGTGAAAGTTGCTGTTTTAGACCAAGGTATACAAACAAGTCATATAGATTTAGCTGGAAATATTTCAACACTTAGTTTTGATACTCAAACTCCTGGTGGAGGTCCAAGCGTTTTCAATGGAGCTTCACATGGTACTCATGTTGCAGGAACTATTGGTGCAATTATGGATAATAATTTACAAGTTGTTGGTGTTGCCCCACAATGTAAAATTATGCCAGTTAGTCATTCATTAAATTTAACACCGAATATATCTGCAGAGCTTGCCAGTGGCATAAGTTGGGCGTATCAAAATGGAGCAGACGTAATAAATAACTCTTGGGGAGATCAAGGAGGTCAATTTTATGATCAATTATATAGTCCAATACTTGAAAGTGCAATTACAAACGCAATGATATTTGGTAGAAATAATAAAGGGACTTTAATTGTTTTTGCGTCTGGCAATTATGGTCAACTTGGAGAAGTAATGGATTATCCTGGCAATTTTAGTAATCAAATTTTAACAGTAGGCGCAATCGATTTATATGGATTACGTTCAATTTGGCCTCAATTTAATAGAGCTTCGGGTTATGGTCAAAAATTAGATATTGTCGCACCCGGAAGTAATATATTGTCAACATATCCAAACAACGCAACATACACTGATAATGGCACATCAATGGCAAGTCCACACGTTGCTGGGGTTTGTGCTTTGATTCTTGCCGCAAACCCTTCCTTAACTGGTCAACAAGTTCGAGATATTATTGAACAAACTTCTCAAAAAATCGGGGGTTATTCTTATTTACCAACTGCGGGTAGACCTAACGGTACATGGAATAACCAAATGGGTTATGGTTTAGTAGATGCTTATCAAGCCGTTTTATTGGCTCAAACCTCTGGCTGTGCAACAAATATAAGTATAACTACAAACGTTACAGGAATTGACAACAAACAAGCGTCACAATCTATTCTAGCCACAAACACAATTAATTTTGGAGCAAGTGCAATTTATCATGCACCAACTGTTATTTTAAAACCTTCGTTTAATGCTAAGGCAGGTTCAACCGTTCGCATTTATACAGATGGTTGTACCAATACCTTTGTAGCAAGACAATCTCAAAATGCAACTGTTTACAATAACTCTGCTAACACAAAAACAGTTTTTGAAAAACAAGTTAACGTTATTGCAATTTCACCAAACCCAAGCTACGGTATTTTCAAAATTTCCTTAAACGAAGTTTCAGAAGGAAAAATCGAAATTTTAGATTTGTATGGTTTTACCGTTTATGAATCGGACTTCAAGAACCAAACCGATTTCGAAATGAACTTGCAAGACCGCCCAAAAGGCATCTATATTGTCAAAGTGTTTTCTGGCGAACAAGTTTTTACCAGCAAAATCATTAAAAACTAGTTGAGTTAAAAATTGGTTATTTTTAAAGCCGTTTAAAATTATTTTTAAACGGCTATTTTTTATTTTCTAAACCCACAAAATTAACTATTTTTGTAAAAAAATAAGTTTTTGAGCGAATCGCAAAATATAGAATACAAACAAACTTGGCACGATGACTACCTAAAATGGGTTTGTGGTTTTGCCAATGCTTTTGGTGGTACAATCTTTATTGGCAAAGACGACAACGGCAAAGTTACTCATCTTGAAGATTATAAAAATTTATTAGAAATTATTCCTAATAAAATTCGAGATTTATTGGGTTTGGTTGCCAATGTAAATTTACTTCAAGAAAACGGGGCGAATTATATAGAAATTATTGTACCCAAATATTCGGTAGCAATATCGTTGCGCGGTCGATATTATTTTAGGTCAGGCAGCAATAAAATAGAATTAACGGGCAATGTTCTCAACGAATTTTTATTAAAAAAATCTGGTCAAACCTGGGACAATGTCATCGAAGAGTCAGCAACATTCGACGATATTGACGAAGAAAGCGTTCAAAATTTCATAAAAGATACCATTAAAAGTGGCAGAATGTTCGACGTTTCGGATTTATCTATTCCAGAATTATTCGATAAATTGCGATTGACTGTTAATGGAAAATTAAAACGTGCAGCTCTAATTTTATTTGCTATAGACCCAAATAAATTTTATCCAAACGTAATAGTAAAAATGGGTCGTTTTGGCGATGATGATGCCGATTTAAGATTTCAAGAACTAGAAGAAGGAAACATTATTCAACTATTAAAAGCCGTTCCAGAACAATTGAATTATAAGTTTTTGACCAAAAACATTACTTTCGAAGGTTTATTGCGGATAGAAAAAGGACCATATCCAGAACCAGCACTTCGTGAAATGTTGCTAAACGCTTTAGTTCACCGCAGTTATATGGGTGCAGCAGTGCAATTGCGGGTTTATGATAACAAATTATCGTTGTGGAACCAAGGCGATTTGCCAGACGAAATTACTTATGAGAGCTTGAAACACCACCACATTTCAAGCCCAAGAAACCCATTAATTGCCGATATATGTTTTAGAGCCGGCTACATAGATTCTTGGGGTCGAGGCACGTTGAAAATCATTAATACTTGCAAATTATTTGGTTTGCCTGAACCAACAATTACGGCTTTAAATGGTGGAATTTTGGTAACTTTATTTAAAGAAAATGTAATTACTCGAAACATTAAATTATCCGATTTAAATACAAGACAAATTGCAGCAATAGAATATCTTAAATTAAACGATAAAATTACCAATAGTGATTATCAAAAATTAAACAAAGTTTCGGATACAACCGCAAACCGAGATATAAATAAACTTTTATCTTTGGAAATATTTAAAAAGTCTTTTGATAAAGGTTCAGCTACTTTTTATGAGTTAACATAAATTTGTAATCGCCACACAATCGCCACACAATCGCCACACAAATGAATTTTTTAAATATACAATTAAGAGAAAAAAAATTGCGTCATTAATTGCGTCATAATTATGACGCAATTAAATTAAAAACAGGAATTATTTATTATTAATAAAATTAACACTTAATTCTACAAACTATACAACAATATAAATGAAAATAGCAATACTAGGAACCCGCGGTGTACCCAACTATTATGGAGGTTTCGAGCAATTTGCAGAATTTTTTTGTGAATATCTTGCCGATAAAGGACACGAAGTTTATGTTTATAATTCGCACAATCACCCATATCAAGAAAAAACTTTCAAAGGCGCAAACATAATCCATAAGCACGATCCAGAATACAAATATGGCACTTTCGGACAATTCATATATGATTATAACTGTATAATCGATTCTCGAAAACGCAATTTTGATATTATTTTACAATTAGGTTATACCAGCAATTCGATTTGGTTTTTCTTATTACCAAAAAAGCCAATTATTATTACCAATATGGATGGCATAGAATGGAAACGCACCAAATATTCTCGTCCAGTGCAACAATTTTTGAAATTTGCCGAGCGTTTAGCAGCAGTAACCAGCGATTATTTAGTGTCAGATTCACTCGGAATAAAAAAGTTTTTAAAAGACCGCTACAACAAAGAATCAACTTATATTGCTTATGGTGCGCACCCATTCAACAACCCAAACGAATCGATTTTGGCAGCGTACAATGTCGAAAAAAACAATTTCAATATGATAATGGCACGTTTCGAACCCGAGAACAACCTCGATATGGTGCTTGAAGGTGTGGCTTTAAAAAACGATTCGACACCAATTTTAGTCATCGGAAAACACGAAACTAAATACGGCGAATATTTAAAAAATAAATTCAAAAACAATAACAATATAAGGTTTTTGGGCGGAATTTACAATCTTGAACATCTAGATAATTTGCGTTATTATTCTAATTTGTATTTTCACGGTCATTCTGTTGGTGGTACTAATCCGTCTTTGCTTGAAGCAATGGCATCGCAAGCATTGGTCGTGGCGCACAACAACGATTTCAACAAAGGTGTGCTTCAAGAAAACGCTTATTTTTTCAAAAATGCCGAAGAAGTCAAAAATATTCTTGAAAAAATCAAAAAAAATGATAACTTGCCAATGGTTGCAAACAACTACGAATCAATTGTTAAAAATTTCAATTGGAATAAAATAAATGGCGAATATTTACAACTTTTCGAAGACTGTTTTTCAAGACATCAAGCAAGAAAATAAAAACAATCCAACATTTGGTTTTATAATTTTGACATTGTTGACAATTCCGTTGGCAATGATATTAAATAGCATTACGATTGGTTTGTTGGCAGTTTTTGCAGTAATTTATTTCAAAAAAAGTAATTTTAAGTTAGATAAAAATCTTTTTTTACCTATTATTTTATATTTTTTGATGTCACTTTCAATTTTTTGGACAGTCGATTTTGGGCGAACATCAACGGCATTGTTGAAAGAAATTCCTTTATTAATAATTCCTATTTGTTTTTTGTGTTTTCAATCATTTACTGAAATTCAAAAGCAAAAAATCATTCAATATTACAGTTACGGAATTGTATTACTAACAGTTTTTTATTTGCTAAAAGCGACAATAAAATTCGTTTTAACGCAAGATTCTAATGTTTTTTTCTACCACGAATTAGTAACCAAAGAAGTCAATGCGATTCACGTATCGGTTTATGTGGCAATTGCTTTTTTTTATTTTTTCACAAAACCAATTAAAAAAACATTAGATTTTGTTATTCTAACCATTTTATTATTGATGGTTTTTTTGCTTTCGTCCAAAAACATAATTGTTGTTTTTATAGGTTTGATGGTCGTTTTTCATCTGTTTTATTCAAAATTATCTAAACAATTGCGACTTAAAAACCTGATTATTGTTGGAATAGTTTTAATTTCATTTACATTTATTGGAAAAATAAAAGATCGTTTCAAGCAAGAATATGAGACAATTATGACCGATTCAACAGTAAACGACGTCATTTCTAAAGACGGTGGAACGGTTTTTAACGTAAGTATAAAACAAGCTTGGACAAATGAAAAATTTCAACCAAACGATTTTTTTCCAGGAACTGCTTTTAGAATTTATCAATTTAGAATTTTTTTAGAAATGCTAAAAGAAGAAAATATTTTCTGGAAAGGTTTCGGATTAAACGCATCGTATAATAA
>JAYVBR010000264.1:0-7322 GCA_043750395.1 Bacteroidota bacterium
CCATATTGGAATGAAAATGGTAAATTAATTCTTGATCCTGATGGTTTTGGAATAATTATTTCAAATTTAAAAACTTTATAAAATGAATTTAATATTAGAAACCGAAAGACTAATTCTTCGTCCATTTGAAAAGTCAGATGCAGAAGCGCTATTTGATATGGACAAAAACCCCGAAGTTCATAATTATCTTTGGCAAAAACCTTGCACAAATATTCAAGAAGTTTACGATTATATCGAAATGGTTCAAAAACAATATTCTGAACGAGGAATAGGTCGTTTTTCTACCATAATTAAAGAAACAGGCGAACTAATTGGTTGGACTGGAATCAAGTTTGTAAACGATCACATCGAAAACGGTAATACCAATTTCTATGATTATGGTTATCGATTAAACGAAAAGTTCTGGAACAAGGGTTATGCTACGGAAGCATCTTTAGCTTGGTTAAAATATGGTTTCGAAACAATGAAAATTGATAAAATGAACGCTTACACGCATTTAGAAAACGGTGCATCAAATCATATTTTAGAAAAAATAGGAATGAAATTTATGGAAAATTATCCTGATAAAGATGGAATAATTTGGAAATGGTGGCAAATGGAAAACAGTTTTCAGTAATTAGTTTTCAGATAGCAGATAATACTATGAATTTTCAGGAAATCATAAATTTCATTAAACAAATTCCATATGGAAGAAATTCGAATCGTGAAGATTTTTCATTAGTAATTTCAGAAAACAAAGGAACTTGTAGTTCAAAACACGCTTATTTAAAAGATTTTGCTAATAAAAATAACATTCCAAACGTTCAATTAATCATTGGAATTTATAGAATGAATGAGCAAAATACCAAAATTGGAAGCATTCTTTCAGAAAATAAATTAGATTACATACCAGAAGCACATTGTTATTTAAATATTGACGGAGAAATTTTAGACGTAACAACTAATGAATCTGATTTTAATAAAATAAAATCAGATTTATTAAAAGAAATTGAAATCGAACCTTATCAAGTGGCTGATTTTAAGGTCAATTATCATCAAAATTATATTAGAAAATGGTTGTTAGAAACAAATTCTAAATTCACGTTTGATGAAATTTGGGGAATTAGAGAGGTTTGTATTCAAAAGCTCTCAAACTAAACTTATAAACCTTTTTATGAAACAAATAAAAATCGCTGGCGTTCCTGAACATTTCAATCTACCTTGGCATTTGTGTATCGAAAACGGAGAATTTAAAACTGAAAATATCGATTTGCAATGGACAAATGTTCCAGAAGGAACTGGTAAAATGTGTCAAATGTTACGTAATTCAGAAACTGATATTGCAGTAATTTTAACCGAAGGAATTATTAAAGATATCAATGCTGGAAACGATTGTTCAATTGTGCAAGTTTATGTAAAAAGTCCATTAATTTGGGGAATTCACGTTGATGCAAAATCGAATTATAAAACTTTATCCGATTTAAAAAACAAAAAACCAGCCATTTCTCGGTTAGGCTCAGGTTCACATTTAATGTCGATTGTAAATGCTCAAAATCAAGGTTGGGAAATTGAAAATCTTGAATTCGAAATCGTAAACACAATCGATGGCGCAGTCGAAAGTTTAAGTTCTAGAAAAGCCGATTATTTTATGTGGGAAAAATTTATGACAAAACCATTAGTTAATAAAGGTATTTTTAGAAAAATTGCTGAATGCCCAACACCTTGGCCTTGTTTTGTAATTGTTGTAAGAAATGAAATTCTAGAAAAAAATTCAGAATCAATAAAACAGATTTTAAAAATCATCAATAAAAAAACTTCAAAATTCAAGCAAATTTTTAATATTGACAAATTATTAGCATCAAAATATAATTTAAAAATCGAAGATATTCAAGAATGGTTATCAATTACTGAATGGTCGCAAGAAAATTTAGATTCTGAAACGTTAAACAAAATTCAAAATCAATTGTTCGACCTCAAAATTATTGATAAAAAGAGTACTTTTGCAACAATAGTGAAATCAATTTAGTTGATTGACAATTGTTAAATGATAGACAAAGCCAAACTTTTTTACAGGTACTTATCCGCAAGATTTCAGGTCAAAAAACCTTGGGATAGTATCATTATTTTTTTACTTAACATATTGATAACCATACCAGTATTTATAATTATTCACAGAAATATTATAGATCCTAATTGGGTTTATCAAATAGACCAAATTTTACTTTTCTTAATCATTTTACTAATCATTCAATACCTACTTCGTGCAATGCGTCGAATTACTTTATTGAGTGTTTTTTTGTATTTAATAGCATTAATTTTCGGAACAGTTTTCGATAAATATGGGTTCAAAAGAGTCATAGAAGATTATAAATCAATGATTTATACAATGAACGAAAATCCAAATCCGCAGGACATTATCATCGAAAAATTATTGCCTTTTCCTAACAAATCCAAAATTTTAAAAGCAATAGATTATGAAAATCCTCGCGTTCGAGATTTTGCATTAATGTCAACAACCAAACATTTTACAAAAATTCGTAAAGGAAATTATAGAGTTCTTATTCAATGTTTTGCGGTTTTCAAAGAAATAAATTCAAGATGGAATTATGTTTCCGACCCAAAAAACTCAGATTATATTGCAAAAGCAAGCGAATCAACACGCTATTTATCAGGCGATTGCGACGACCATTCAATTATTATGGCAGCTTGCGTTCGTGCAATTGGTGGCACGCCAAGGCTCATTCACACCGATGGACATATGTATCCAGAAATTCTTGTTGGTCAAAAATCCGATTTAGAAAATATCAATTATCTAATAAAAAAAGTGCTTTTTCCTAAAGAGTCTAAAGGAAAACAAATTAGTTACCATATTGACGAACGCAACAATGTTTGGTTGAATCTCGATTACACAGATAAATTTCCTGGTGCACGATTTATGAATAAACAAATTTTGGGAGCTTTGACTTTGGAGTAAAATTTTAATCAAGACCTAACAGGTTTTAAAAACCTGTTAGGTCTAAAATTTACCAAACAATTTCATTCAAATTTTTAGACTTCAAATACGTATTAGTTTGACTAAAATGCTTAAACCCAAACCATTTTCCTTGGTTGGCACTCATTGGCGAAGGATGACCTGATTCAAGAACCAAATGTCTATTTCTATCGATTTTTGAACCTTTTTTTTGTGCAAAATTGCCCCAAAGTAAAAAAACAACATTTTCTTTTTTATCAGAAATTAGTTGAATGACATTATCCGTGAAAATTTTCCAATCTAAATGACTGTGGCTGTTTGGTATATCTTTTCGAACAGTTAAAGTATTGTTTAAAAGCAAAATACCTTGTTTTGCCCAACGTTCTAAATTGCCAGAATTTGGCAAAATAATTTGTTCTAAATCGTCATTTATTTCTCGAAAAATATTGCGTAACGATGGTGGAATTTTCACATCTTTATTAACAGAAAAACACAAACCATTGGCTTCGCCTTCGCCGTGATAAGGATCTTGTCCTATAATTACTACTTTCAAATCATTAAATGAGCATTTGTCGAAAGCGGCAAAAATTAAATTTTCAGGCGGAAAACAAGTGTAATGTTCATATTCATATTGAACATCATCTAATAAATCATTAAAATAATCTTTTTCAAATTCAGAATTTAAAACATTTTTCCAAGAAACCAGAAAGTCATCTTCAAACATAAGTTAATTTTGTACAAATATAATTATAATATTTATTTGTTAAAAGGAAACATCGTAACTTTGAAAAATATACAAAAAATTTGCCACAAAGTCACGAAGACACAAAGTTATTATGCATAAAATTTTATAAAAATTAATCTTCGAGACTTTGCGCCTTTGTGGCAAAATCTAACAAAATTAAATGATAAGTATTACCGAAAAAACATTACAAGATTTACAATTCCCAACAGTTCTTGAAACCATTTCTGCTGGTTGTAATACCGAAATTGGTGCTCAAAAAGCTTTAGAAATCGTTCCATTTCAAGATGCAATTACGCTTGAAAAAGCACTTTTACAAACATCAGAATACCGTTCGTCTTTTGATAACAATAACGCAATTCCTAATCACGGATTCGAAACTATTTCGCACGAAATAAAATTTCTTGCCATAGAAGATAGTTTTCTGGAAGTTGGTAGTTTCAGAAAAATTTCTGCGATTTCGACAACCGTAAATTTTATGTTATTGTTCCTGAAAAAGTTCGACGAATATTATCCAAACCTAAATTTCAGAGCATTACAAGTCGAATATACCAAAGACATTATCAATATGATTGACGATGTTTTGGACAAATATGGCGAAGTAAAAGACAATGCAAGCCCAGATTTATTGAACATTCGTCGTGATATGAGCGTGGTTCGTGGCAAAGTCAACCAAAGTTTTGGAATGGCAATGTCACAATACAATTCACTTGGCTATTTAGACGATATTAAAGAAAGTTTTGTCAATAATCGCAGAGTTTTGGCGGTTTTAGCAATGTATCGTCGCAAAGTTAAAGGTTCTATTTTAGGAAATTCTAAAACAGGAAGCATTGCCTACATCGAACCCGAAACTACTTTGCAATATTCTCGTGAGTTGAGTAATCTTGAATACGAAGAAAAAGAAGAAATTCAGCGTATTTTGAAGCATTTGACTGATAATATTCGTCATTTTTTGCCATTAATCATTAAATATCAAGATTTTTTGAGCGATATTGATGTTATTGCATCTAAAGCAAAATATGCTAGAAAAATTAATGGCATTCTTCCAAAAATTACAACCGAAAGACGAATGTATTTTCGTGAAGCTTTTCACCCAATTTTGTTATTGAATAATAATGAAAAGAAAGAAATTACGCATCCACAAACTATTGAATTAGATCAAAATAATAGAATAATTGTTATTTCTGGACCAAATGCTGGCGGAAAAACAATATCGTTAAAAACTGTTGGATTGTTGCAATTGATGTTACAATCTGGAATGTTAATTCCTGTTCACGAACGCAGCGAAACATTTTTATTTGATAGAATTTTGACCGATATTGGCGACAATCAATCAATTGAAAATCATTTGAGTACATATAGTTATCGATTAAAAAATATGAATTATTTCCTAAAAAAATGTAATTCTAAAACAATGTTTTTGATTGACGAATTCGGCACAGGTTCCGATCCAGATTTAGGTGGCGCATTAGCAGAAATTTTTCTAGAAGAATTTTACCATCGAGAAGCATTTGGAATAATTACAACGCATTATTCAAACTTAAAGATATTAGCAAATGAATTGCCGTTTGCTACAAATGCCAATATGTTATTTGACGAAAAAACTTATGAACCTATGTATAAACTGGCATTGGGTCAAGCAGGAAGTTCGTTTACGTTTGAAGTTGCTCAAAAAAATGGCATTCCGTTTGGGTTAATTAATCGTGCAAAAAAGAAAATCGAAACTGGGAAAGTGCGTTTTGATAACACAATTGCAAAAATGCAAAAAGAGCGTTCAAGAATGGAAAAAACTTCTCAAGATTTAAAAGAAGTAGAAGTAAAAGCCAGAGAAGAAAGCAAATTGATGGAAAAAACAAACATCAAAATCAAAGAAAAACTTGAAAGTTACCAAGAATTATACGACAGTAATCAAAAACTGATTTATATTGGTCAAAAAGTCGATTCGATTTCTGAGAAATATTTCAACAACAAAAACAAAAAAGAATTGGTAGCCGAATTTTTGAAAATTGTCGAAATGGACAATTCGAAACGACGAAAAGCATCTGTAAAAGAGACAATTGTCAAAAAAGAAAAAGAAATTGCTGTTAAAAAAGAAATCGAAGTAAAAGTCGAAGCCATTCGAATTGAGAAAAAAGAAAAAAAGATTGTTCCAGTAATTTTCAAACCAAAGGTAATTCTAAAATTGGGCGATCGAGTAAGAATGTTCGATGGAAAAGCAATTGGAACAATTGACAAAATCGAGAAAGACAAAGCTGTTGTTAATTATGGTGTTTTTACATCAAAAGTTAATCTAGAAGCATTAGAATTTGTTGGTAAATAATTAGTTCTGCATTTAAAAAAAATGAATTTACTAGATAAAAAAATAATCTTATTTGATGGCGTTTGCAATTTGTGCAATTCGTTCGTTCAATTTGTTATAAAATATGACAAAAAAGATGTTTTTAGATTTGCTGCTTTACAATCAGATATTGGTCAAGAAATTATAAAAAATATTGGCCTCGAAAATCAAAATATTGATAGTGTTGTTTTTTTTAATCCAAATGGAATTTATTCTATAAAATCGAATGCAGCTTTAGAAATTATGAAAAATCTTGGTGGAATATTTTATTTTGGAATATACTTGAAAATTTTTCCAAGATTTATTAGAGATTTTGTTTATGATTTTATTGCTAGAAATCGTTACAAATGGTTAGGTAAGAAAGAAAGCTGCATGATTCCGACTATTAAATTAAAAAATAAATTTTTAACATAAAAAAAACCAAATCTTTCGACTTGGCTTTTTGCATTGGTACTAAAATATTAGTTCTTTATAATCTTTTTAGTTACAGAACCTTCTGATGAATTGATATTCATCAAGTAAACCCCTGAAGATAAATCTGAAATATTCATTTTAATTTCAGAAACATTATCAACATTTTTGGTTTTAATAACTCTACCGTTCATATCTGCAATACTAATTGATTTAATATTTAAGTTATCAGTATTAGTTTTAGTTACAACGTTTAGTACCGGATTAGGATATGTTACAATTTTATTATTCATAAAATCTTCTTTATCAATACCTAAAGTACAAGTACCAGAAAATACAACTTCAAGACCCAATTGTCCCAAATTAGCAGTTAAAACTGATAGTGGTCCACCTATTACTGCACAAGTATTGTACACAGTTGTTAAGTTAGGGTTTGAATATGAGCCAATAGGGAAAAAACCCACTGCGTTGACAACTTGACCCAAACCAATATGGACTTGTTGACTTGCAGCTACTGATATTGCTGTTGGAAATGTAAACGATTTAATAGTACTTGAATCTGAAGCTGCTAATACAGTATTTGGACTTTGTGCTAATATTGCTCCTGTATTATCTAATAATACACCAAAAACAGTTTTTCCAACACTTGCAGCATCGGACGAAATTGCTAAATTGACACCTACAATAGTTGTAGCAACAGAATTTAAGATTGGTGTTGAAATTATTCCTGTACCTGTATTAAAACCCACACCACCAGCATAACTTACACCACTTTGACCTTTACCTGAGGTAAAACATGTTGTTGTTGAATTAAAATTTATAGAATTGTTTGAATTTACCTGATCAGCTGGTACACTAACATTGATAACATTGGTACCCAA
>JAYVBR010000265.1:0-15950 GCA_043750395.1 Bacteroidota bacterium
GATTCATAAAAATCGATTTTATCTTCTAGCTGATTGATTAGCAAATTAAGTTTATGCATTTATTTTTTATTTTTTCCGTTGTTGAATTTTACTTTTTCGACAACTTGAATCTTCGCAGTAGGTTTTTTATCACGAGATTTTGAGTTTGATGCTGGCTTTTTCTTAAATTCAGTTTTAGGAGTCGCTTTGAATTCTGGTCTAGCCTTAAAACCTTCTTTCACAGGAATTTCTGCTTTGTGTTGCGCCAAAACATCATTTGGATTTTTAGGATTTTCGATTGTTCCACGCAAATGAATTACTAATCCGTTTAGGAAATTGCGCAGCACTTGATCGCCACATTCCATATAATTTTCGTGCTTTTCATCACGGAAAAATGCTCCAAGTTCAGATTTGGTAATTCTAAAATCTACTAATTCTAAAATAGTTACTATTTGATCGTCACGCAACATTAGTGCTACTCGAAGTTTTTTGAAAATATCGTTATTTGTCATTTCATTTTTTTGTTATAAATTATTAAAAATTGTTTAATGCAGTTCAATTTAGTTTAAAGTTGTTTAAAATCTATAGTCAAACAACTTTAAATTTTTAAACCTTTAAACTTTTATAAACCTTTTTTAAAAAAGCCAAAGATATGCATTTTTAAAACCTTCTCGTCATAATTTTTTGTTGTGCTGTTCGTCTTTTACAATTATTTTTTTGTTAAGGTTTCTGCAATAAAATCTTTTTGAATTGATTAAATATTCCATATCATTCAAATCTTTGACCATATCATCATCGCCTTCATTATCGCCACAAATAAAATAAATTTTGGTATTGAAATTTTTAGTTTATTTTATCATTTCGAATTTTTTTTTGCGATTAAACCTAAACAATGACGAAAAACAACCTACCTTAGTTGAACAGTATGGTTTAACTGATAATTGCGCATAAATATCAACAATACAGAAAATTAGAAATTAAAGGTTCTGTTCAATAAAGTTGTTGGTATTTCAAACTCTATTTTTTTATTGAAATAAAACTACTTTTGTGATTTCGACGATAGGAGAAATCACATAAACCAAGCAACTAATGTGATTTTTCCTCTTGTCGAACCCGAGCCTGACCCGAGCCTGCGACTGGCGAAGCAAAGTGCGAACTGGCGAAGCAATGACAAATAACCATATAAATTATAAGAACCCACAACTTTCTAAATATAACCAAATAAAACAAGTAAGATGGTTATAAAAATATAAGAAATTTAAGTTCATTTAAGATTTGGATATTTTTTAATGAAACACGCAAAAATATATTAAGATTTTGTCATTTGAAATTAAAATAATATTTTAGCCAAAATTTACTTAATTTAATGGAATCGAGATCAGAAAAAATTAGTTTACTTTCAGAAATGATTGCATTTGCTTTGGTAGATGGTGAGTTGCACGATAAAGAATATGATTTTTTGTATTTATTGTCTCAAGAATTCAATATTGAAAAACCTGCTTTTTTAGATTTGTTTCGAAAGCGTGACAAAATTATTCCAATAAAAGATGGTTTTGATAGGATTGTTCATTTTTATCAATTATCACTTTTGATGTATTGCGACGAAATTATTCATAAATATGAGGACGTTTCTATACACAAAATCGGACTCAAACTAGGATTGAATCCGATTGCTATGAATCGTGTTTTGGGAATGATGAAATGTGCACCCAACCACATTATTGCCCCCGAAAAAGTAATTTGTATTTTCGAAGAACAGTTAAATTAAGGATTAACAACAACTCTTTTAAAACTTCCAGAAACCGAATTAATTCCTAAATTACTATCGCCAGCAGTTAAATCAAAACTTCCTGAAATTTTGCTGCCATCGTTTTCTAGAATAGTAATTGTTCCAGATATTGCTGTCCAAACACTAGTTTGAGCAGGTCTCGTGTATTTGAAAATGTTGCCAGTGCCAATTGTGTAAGTACCTACTGACAAAGATGTTAAATTAACCACTATCACATTTGTATCTGCATTGTTTCCGAAAATCTTTTTGGTTGATGCATTTGCAAATGGATTTGAAGCTGTTCGCAAAGTTGCGCCACCCTCGGCATATTCAAAAATAGCAGGTTCAACCACTATTAGTGCTGGCGTATCTGTGTCTCTATCGCAAGAGATTATAGAAAATGTTAGCAATAACATTGCTAAAATCGATTTTAAAATTATTGTTTTCATTTTGTTAAAATTTAAGATTAGTTAATAACTTTAAATGCTACTCTACGGTTTTGCATTTTTTCTGATTCGGTATTATTTCCTGCAATATTTTCTGATTCTCCGCTTCCAAAAGCATTCATTCTTGAGTTTGATATATCAAAGTTTTTACTCAAATAATTTTTTACACTTTCGGCTCGTTTCTCAGATAATTTTTGGTTGGCTTTTTGGTCACCATCGCTATCAGTATGACCAGTTATGCTGATTTTTATATCTGAATTTTCGTTTAATGCTTTACCTAAATCATTCAAAATATTGGCACTTGAACTTTTAATAGTTGCCTTGTTGGTATCAAATAAAATTTCGTTGGTCGAAAAACTGCCAGTTTCTATCAATTGATGCCTTGTATCATTTCCTGCTTCGGCGAGTTTTAGATTGGATATAAAAAATTTATCAGTTGTGTTTTTATAAGTTCCAATAAAAAAGATAACTTGGTTGTAATTGACATCGGTGAAGGCTGTTGGTAAATCCCAGAATTTTTTTCCATCGACATACATTCTGAAACGGTTTTTTTGTCGCCAAACTTGCACTCGAACTGTGTTGCTGTTTTTATTAAAATCTGGAACAACAACTTTGTTTTTGATAAATTCTTTTTTATCAGAAATCACAGAAATACTGCTATTTCCAGCTGTTCCAGCCAATGAATTTGCGGGATGAATATTAAAAATCATTGCTTCTTTTCTTTTAAAAGTGGTATTCCAAACAAAATCGGCTTTGGATGTTTTTTCGGTAAAAACAACATTCAACGGCGATGAATAAAAATTGAAATTATCGGTTGTGGTTACATCAAACTCGAATGTAAAATTTTCTGGTAATTTTGGAATATTCAATGGTGAGAAACTTCCTTTATCAGAAATTTGAAGCCATTTTTTTGAATCGCCATCAAATGTTACAATTTCGCCGCTGCTGTTTGTAAACCATTTTACAGGAAAATCGCCAATAGCATCACGACTGAAATTTTCTTCAAAAAGAATTTTATTTCCTGAAACAAAATCGCTTCCAGAACTAGAAATTGTTTTGCTTTTTGAAGATTTAGACGATTCTGATGAAGTTGTTTTCGAAGTATTTTTATTATTCAAAACACCGTCAATTGCATCGTTTGTTGACTTTGTAGCTTTTTGTTCTACTTTTCTTTCTATGGCTTTTTCGGTTGCTTTTTCGGCTTTTTTAGCCAATTTTTCAAGAAATTGAGCGTTTGATTTTATAGAAAAGAATAAAGAAAAAAGAACCAAGAATATTTTTTGATATTTTTTCATAATTTATTGAATTAATTGAGATTTAAACGATCCTTCGGTTATTTGTTTAGCAGGATCTGAACACGAAGAGGTTCGTTTGCCTGTAAACGAAAAAGTTCCTGAAATTTCGGTTGCAGATAATGCCGTAATTGTTAAAGTTCCAGATGTTGTGCTTGCACAAGTTCCTGTTCTCCAAATTGCTGTTGCTGAACTTGCATCGCCATAAGACATTCTTAAAAGATAGTCTGCAGCAACTGGTGTTGGATAATTGTAAGTTCCAAGTCCAGCTGGGCGACTGATTTGAAGTTCAAAATTGCGATTGTCAGAAATTACACTTGTGATTGTTATTCTTTCGATCGATGAACTTGACAAAACCTGAATTGCAGATGCAGTATATTGCACACCATCAACTTTGGCTTTTAAAAAATAATCTGCTTTTGGCGGTTGGTTTTGTGCTGGCGTTGCTTGCACATCATTATTGTTACTGCATGATAAAGCCAATAATGAAATAAATAAAATTGCAAATGTGATTTTTAAAGTTTTCATTTATTGTATGTTTTAATTATTGTTTTATAAATTTATTTTGAAATATTTTTCCATCAGATGTAACTTTTAAAATATACATTCCTGTTGCTAATTTTTCGATATTAATTGTATTAATATTTAATGTTTCAATCAAAACCGTTTCGCCAAGAAGATTGACAATTTTCACTTTTTCTATATTAATATTGTCTTGGTTTTGAATGTTTAAAAAATCATTTACAGGATTTGGATAAATTACAAAGTTTGATTTATTGGAATTTTCACTGGATAAAACACTAGAAACACCAGTCCATGATGATAAATTAGTGACAGTTTGCCAAGCTACTTGTTGCATTATTAATTTCTGAGCATTTGTTGGCATATTGGTAAATGGTGTTCCCCACATATCGTTAAGATTTTGTGTCAATCCCACTGGAGTTTCGCCATAAATAGTTGCATACATTACGCAAGCCACAAAATAATTTCCAGCATTTGTCAAATGAATATCATCAAGAAACAAGTTGGTAAAACTTGAAATTCCTGGAACATTACCTAAATTAATTTGAGTAGTTAGATTGTGTAATGCTTGGCCAACTGGCACCATCCAGATTTGATTATCAGTAGGATTTTGATTGCGAACGTGAGATACTATGCTAGTCCACAGCGGAAAATCTAGCAATAATCTTGGGTGCCAAAGTGTGCTGCTGTTGGCTGTATTGTCCCATTCGCAACCATATTGCGAGTTTGGACCAGGTTGCGGAATACCTGAATTTTTACAATGCCAAGTTTCATAAACATAAAACTTAATTGGGTTGCTGTTATTATTGTTTTTGGCATAATTATAAAAATTATTAGCAAACTGGTTGGTATTACTCCAAGTTAAATGAGGTTGCAATGGCACGGCTTCGGTAATTATTAGTGAATTGTAATTTCCAGATGGAAATGCATTTGGATAAGGCGTACCTTGAGCTGTCGCATAATTATTGTAATTAATGTGCAACGGAGAACCATTAGCAATTTGGCTTCCATAATTAGTGGCTTTTCCAGCATTTAATGCCATTCCTTGAACCATTGCGGGCATATTGAAATTTACTAAACTGTGGCCAATGTAAAATGGGTTGCGATTTTGTGCATTTATTGATAAAATGCTAAAAAATAGAAGTAAAAATAGTTTGATGATTTTCATAATTTATTGTTTTATAAATTTATTTAGACTTGTTTTTCCATCTGATAAAATTTGTAAAAAATACATTCCTGATTGAAGGTTTTGAATGTTTATAGATGTTGTATTTTGGTTTTCTTCAAGAATTTTTTTTCCTGTAATATCATAAATTGAAAAGTTTTCAATTGGCAAATTTTTCTCGTTTTGAATGTTCAAGTGGTTATTTGCCGGATTTGGATAGATTGAAAAATTTTCATTAAATTTAAAATCAGCATTTGATAGACCATTTAATATGTTGCAACTATTTATTAAAGTTGGAACATTTCTATCAATTAGAGTTCCATCACCTAATTGCCCAACAGTATTTTTACCCCAAGTTGATAAATTATTGAAAAATGTAGAAGGATTAGAAATAGAAGTTGCAAAATAAGAACCAGCAGATACAGTATTCCAAGTTGTAGCAGTTCCTAATTGTGTAGGAATGTTTTTGTTTACAAGCGTGTTATCGCCAAGTTGCCCAAAGTTATTCCAACCCCAAGTGAAAAGTGTACCGTTGGTTTTTTTTGCAACCGAAACATTATATCCTGTTTCAACAAAGTTCCAGTTGGTGTCTGTGCCAATTTGAATTGGTGAAAGCCTATTTGTAGTGGAACCATCACCTATTTGACCTGCGCCGTTATTTCCCCAAGCCCAAAGCGTTCCATCATCTTTTATTGCTAAATTATGCAAAATCCCTGCGGATATAGAAATCCAAGGAATAATTGTGCTTACAAGAACAGGTGTCGCTTGATTTGATAATGTATTGTTTCCTAACATCCCGAACGCATTATTGCCCCAAGCCCAAAGTGAATTATTTGTTTTTTTTGCAATTGTATGACCACCACCAGCCGATACTATTGCCCAATTTGTATCGGTTCCTAATTGAATGGGTACTAATTGATTGGGTACAAAACCTAATCCAAGTTGTAAGAAATAATTGGATCCCCAAGACCACAACGTTCCGTCTGTTTTAATTCCGTGTGAATGTTCACTACCAGCCGAAATGCTTTTCCAATTGTTTCCTATTCCAATTTGAACGGGTAACAACTTGTTAGTAGTCGTGTTATCACCAAGTTGCCCTGCTGTATTATTGCCCCAAGCCCATAATGTTCCATTGGTTTTTATGGCTAATGTATGGTTATCTCCTGCTGATATGGATTGCCAATCGTTTATTGCACCAATTTGTGTTGGAGTATTTCGATTGTTGGTTGTGCCATCTCCTAATTGACCATAAGTATTATCGCCCCAAACCCATCGAGTACCATCGCTTTTTAAAGCCACTGTATAGCTAGTTCCTGCTGATATTTTTGTATGACATTGTGCCTTGCTTTGAACACAAAACAATGTTAAGACTAAAATTGTAACTATTTTTTTCATAATTAATTAATTAATTAGTTGTTAAAAAAAATGATTTTATATTAACACCAAATGTCGGATTATTAAAACTGCTTAAAACGACATCATTTTTCCAAATTTTTCCAATTTCATTACCGCTTCCTTGTTTTTCAAAACCAGATACATACACATCATTGCCAAAACCTAGAATCGAAAATGATTTTGAAAGTGTTGTTCCACTACTTAAACTTGTAGCTATTCCATTTTTCCAAACTTTGGCAATCGAGCCAGCAGTTTCAAATTCAAAGCCAGTTAGATAAACATCTGAACCAATAACTGTTACATTTTCTAAATATATGCTTGGAGTTGTGCCTATAAAGTTTCTAATGCCATTTTTCCAAATGGTTGCTTGACTTTGAAACAAACCAGAAACCAATTTACTTGTTGCGCCAAGCACATAAACATCATTTCCAAAAACTCTTAATTTTGTTGCTCTTTCTGTATTCGAACCATCGGTTAAAATGGTCATTATTACACCGTTTTTCCATATTTTGTGTACGTTTACACCAACACTTGAACTTTCGTAACCCAATACATAAACATCGTTTCCAACAACATTAATGTCAGAGGCAACTGCATTTTTTGTACCATCAGTAATAACGGTTTTGACATTATTTTTCCAAATTGCGATAGCATTTCTTCCAGTAATTGCGATTGTTTTTCCAACAACATAAGTGTTTGAACCTTCCATATCAAACCGAATGTCATCTCCAGCATTTATTTCGCTGGTTAAATTGGTTGCATCGCCGTTTTTCCAAACTTTGGCTATTTTAACTTCGGCTGCATTTTCTTCAGAACCTGCTACATATATATCTGTGCCGTTAACAATAATTTTATTTGCAGATGCAGATTCTGTTCCGTCGGTAAGAAATGTTTCTACTCCATTTTTCCAGAAAACCGCTCTGTTGCCAATGTTTCCGCAGGCATATATGTCTTTTACTGTTGGTCCTGACACTGGAATTGGAGCAGGTTCGTCATTGTCTTTGCTACAAGAAGATATTGCTAATGCAAAAAATGTAAGTAGCGAAAAAAATGTTTTTTGTATTGATTTTAAGTTTTTCATTGATTTTTAGTTTTAATAAATTTTATAACCGCTAAAATAAATTGTTTGAGCAGAACTTGTCATTGTCGCAGGCGCACCAGATGTTTGGTAAACAAAAACTGCTATCTTATCATTTAGATTTAGTTTTAAATCTGCTGATATATCAAAGTTAACATCGCCCGAAATGAATCGTCTGCTGTATTTGCTAACTAATCCATTAACATAAATTACAATTTCAACAGTCTGGTTTGCAGGAAAAAGACTGAATCTAGCAGTCGCATAAAGATGATAAAATCCAGTTGATGGAATGTTCCACTCGTCGGTTGTTAAATCAAACGCACTAGCATCATCGACAGATTCGGCTGTAAAATCAATTTTTGTGTCGGTATTATTAGCAAATATTTGCGAAACGTTTTTATAAACACTTATTCCAGTATTAACATTTGAGTTTTGCCAAGTTGCATTTCCACTAGCATCAGAAGTTAAAACTTTATTTGCGCCAGCACCATTTGTAACTTGCAAATTAGTAGTTTTGGTTTTGCCGTCAACTTCTAATCTTTCGGTTGGAACAGGAACGCCGATTCCGATGGTACCAGTTGCTGTATTTCCCATATTGGTACCATAAATAACATTACCAATTGACAATTGATTGTTGGTCGTTGGCGATGGTACATTAGTCAATTTTCCAATAGCAATGTTTCCGTCACCAGTTGTTAAATTTTCTAAAGCGCTCCAACCAATTGCTGTGTTTTGTCCACCAGTTGTGTTGCGAAGTGCTTGAAAACCAATTGCGGTATTATAACTTTCGGTGCTGTTATTCCTTAAAGCTGCGTGTCCATAACTTGTATTACCTTGTCCACTCAAGTTGACATATTGCGACTCGAAACCAGTTGCAATGTTAAAACTTCCTGTATTGAATGCTAGTGCATCTGGACCGAGAGCCACGTTAAAATTGCCTAAATTTAATCCCAAAGCACCACGTCCTAATGCGATTCGATTTTGACCAATTAATCCAGCTTTAACATTATTTCGCTTAAAAACTACATCAACGTCGTTGGTAGAGCCAATAAAATCGGTAGTTAAATCGACATTGTTTCCCGTTTTTTTCCAAGAATCGCCGCTGTAAGATGCGAAAAGTGAATTTTCTGCAAATTGCGAATAGGGAACAGTATTCAATTGACTTGTGTTTGAAATAGTGTAAGTAGAACCACCAGTTGGATCGGTTTCTGTTTTAATGAAATGCAATCCAGCAATCCAGTTTATACTAAAAAAACTGCTTGTAATTGGTGTTCCATCGCCAATAACAAAAGTGGCTAAACCATTTGCATTGGTTGTTGTTGTATGACTTTCGGCAAATACAATTGTTCCAGTTGCACTGCCTTGAAGTATGCTTATTTTTACTCCAACTGTTGCATTTGCCACGAGCGCATTGCTAGAATTTCTAATTACTGCTTGATAATTCATTCCAGTAACTACTTGCGCATTTAAGTTTTGAGAATAGAATATAGAAAATAGAATTATGACGTATGTTTTGTAAATTGATTTCATAATATTTTAGTTTTTTATTATTTTAAATGTTTTTAGGGTTTTGTTAATGTCTTGAATGTTTAGAAAATAAATTCCTGAAGATTGATTTTCTAATGAAATTGAAATTTTTTCATTAGAAATTTTTTCATTAGCAATTTGCTTTCCAGCGACATCAAACAATTGATAACTTAAATTTTCTGAAGAAAAATCTCCAATTTTTAATGTTACATTATTTGTTGTAGGATTGGGGTAAACAGCCATTTCTAAAACTATATTCGGAAAATTGTCAGAGCCAAGTGTTGAAATTTCAAATGGTTGTTGCAAACCTTCGGCAACCGAACCATTCGAACCTATTGAATAATTTTGTGCTATTTGTCCAATTGAGTAGGAACTATTTCCGCCAGAGCCTGTTGCAATGCCACCAGCAGAAACTGCTCCATTTTGAGCAAAAGTCAATTGGCAAAATGTTGTTAAAATGAAAAGTATTATTGTATTTTTTGTCATGATACATTTATTTAGGATTACTATTTTTCAAATAAGACTTGATTGATTTAACCAAGCCTTATTATCGAAAAAAAACATAAAAAACTTTTTTTAATCAGGAATATTGAATTTTGCACAAACTTCTTGATATGACATTTTTGAGTAATCTGGTGATGTGATGCCACGACCAGCCGGAACACCGCCAGGAATTAGCACATATCTAAACCTGTTATTATTTGCAGGATCAATGGCTAAAGGATTTAACGGTGCTGCACTATCTGATAAAGCTGTAATTAAAAATCCAAAAGAAAGATTGGGTTGAACGCTAAAATTCACACCTCTAAAATTACAAGGCAACATATAAAGCGAACCATCTCCAAAACCCATAAAATAAACTAAAACTAGATATTTATTAAGAATATCTGATTGAACAGGAATATTTATTGGAAAAGGAATTTGCATATACCTTCTGATTGGTGATGTTCCAGCAAGACCTGTTGCAGGAAAGTTTGCAGGAATCCAAGCGGAATAAATCACATTAGCAGTTCCTGTTGGTCCTGTTGGTCCAGTATTTCCTGTTCCGCCAGTTGCGCCTGTCGAACCAGTTGCTCCAATAGCACCAACTGTACCGTTTAAACCATCTTTGCCTGCAACGCCAGGTTCGCCATCTTTACTACAAGACGAAATTATTGACATTGAGAAAATTGTTATTGCAACTAGCAACACTTTTGAGAAATTTTTAATTGTTGTATTCATAATTTTTTGGTTTTTAAAATTGTTTGATGAAAATTTATTTATTCAGGAATATTGAATTTTGTGCAAATTTCGTGGTATGATATTCTTGAATAATCTGGTTTTGAAACGCCTCTTTCTAAAGAGCTTCCAGCTCGAGGAATAATAATATTTCTATAAAAACCTGATTGATTTGTAGTAGCATCAATTTCTACATTTCCTACCAAATAATAAATCCAAAAATAAGGTGTAGTCGTATTTGTGGCTTGAATCATTACTCCTTCTTCTGTTCTTTTGAAAGTAAGTGTTAAACCTGTTGCTATTATATCGGCTGTTATTGCTGGAACCGGATAGGTTATTCCCCAATTACTACCAGAACCTGCAAATATTCTGTTTGTCCAAGGCGTTGAAATTACATTAACATTAGAGTTTGTACCATTTGTTCCGTTTGTACCAGCTTGTCCAGTTGCACCATCAATACCGTTTTTTCCATCAACGCCATCTTTACTACAAGATGAAATTATAGTCATTGAGAAAATTGTTATTGCTAACAGCAATACTTTTGAGAAATTTTTAATTGTTGTGTTCATAATTTTTTGGTTTTTAAAATTGAAATTGATAATTGAAATCGTTATTTATTAAACTTGGTTTTGACTATTAATTTATTTTTATTGATGATGTTTAATTCATAATTGCCTTTATCTAAATGATTGACATTGATGTAAATTTTCTTGTCTGGCAATTTTTCTAACTGCCCTTCATATTGTATGTTTTTCTTTTTGGGCATTGTTAGATAGGTTTGTTGATGTAAAATTATATCGAACAAAAAAAAATCCTTGCGACTATTGTAACAAGGATTAGGACATATGTAACATCACTTAAAATTTCAATTAAATCAAAGCTTTACAACGTATTTTTTTTAGTCAAATAATCGGTTGGTGTTACATTATAAACTTCTTTAAAGCATTTTGAGAAGTACGAAACATCATTAAATCCAACCGAATAAGCAATTTCAGAAATATTTCCGTTGCCTTTTTCAAGTAAAACAACTGCGGTTTTTAATCTTTCGTTGCGCAAGAATTCGGTTGCAGAAACGCCGAGTAACGATTTTAATTTGCGGTGCAATTGCATTCTGCTCATTCCAACCGATGATGCAAAATTATCTGATGTGAATTCAGAATTTGACATTTCTTTGTCCAAAATTTGTTGTAGTTTTTCAAGAAATTTGGCATCGACGGAATTTATAACAATATCTACAGGTCGCAAGACTAACTCTTGGCTGTAACGTGTGTGTAGTTTTTTTCGTTCGGCAATCAATTGGTTTACGGTTGCTTTGACAATATCGTTATTGAATGGTTTGGTTAAATAAGCATCGGCTGTGCTGTTTAATCCTTCAAGATGGGCTTGGTCAGACGATTTTGCGGTTAACAGAATTACAGGTATAAATGATGTTAATTCGTCATTTTTTATCAGTTTTGTAAATTCGAAACCGTCCATAATTGGCATCATAACATCAGTGATAATGCAATCTGGAATTACTTTTTTAGCGATTTTTAAACCTTGCACGCCATTTTCTGCTTCTAGAATTTGATAATCTACTTCAAAAATTGATGCTAAAACGGTTCTCAAATCTTTATTATCATCAATAATTAATAATATTGGAAGCTCAGAATCGGAATTTTTATTTGAAATTATCAATGCATCATCAATCGTTGGTAAATAATCTTTTTCGTTTTTACTGAACAATAATGCATTTTCATTTGCCGTTTCAAGCGGCAAATAAATTATAAAACTCAAAATAGTTTGTTCAAGTTTGGTTTCGATTTTTCCTTTGTACAATTCCACCAATTCTTTTACTAAAGCCAAACCAATTCCCACGCCTTGATTGGTCTGGTTTTTTTGATAAAATCTTTCAAATAGTTTGGCTAAATCTTCTTTTTTAATATCTGAACCAGAATTAGAAACTATTAATTGCAATTGGTTATTTTCTATTTTGGATTCTATCGCTATTTTTTCGTTTTCTGATGTATATTTTATTGCATTTGATAATAAATTGGTAATAATTTTTTCAATTACATCTTTATCAAAATAATGGTTTTCGGTATTTTTTTTAATATTTGATGTAAATAAAATGTTGCTTTCTTTGGCTTGATAGGCAAATGATTCTAATATCGAATTCAGAAACAACGCAATATTTCCTTCTTTCAGAATAAGTTGTAAACTGCCACTATCCAATTTAGAAAGTTCCAATAGTTGATCGACTAATTCTAGCATTCGAGATGAATTTTTATCAATAAGATTGAGTTTTTTAATTTGATTTTCATCATTAATTTCTGATTGCAAACTTTGAACTGGACTTTTTATTAACGTTAATGGCGTTCTAAATTCGTGCGAAATATTGGCAAAAAATCGAGATTTCATTTCATTCATTTTTATTAAAACATCACGTTCTTGTTCGGCCAATCGCTTACGCAGATTCAAAGCATACGTAAAAAATAAAATCTCAAGCAATGTTCCAACCAAGTTAAAATAATGGTTAATGATTGAATTGCCAATTACTAAATTAAATATTACGTGTGTGAAATAAGAAATTATCAAAATCAATGTGCCATACATTATATATTTCAAGTAACTGTTTTTGTGCGTTTTAAGCAAAACATACATTATATAAATTCCAAAAAAGCAACTGATAATTCTGAAAATAAATGCTGCATAGGCAAAATTGGAAATCAAATCGGTGTTATCAATATTAAAAACCACAATAACGCTTACCAAATAAAAAAGCATAAAACCAACATAAAAAACGAATAGTTTTTTGACATTAATTTTAGTTTTTTCCGATAAAACCGAATAGACGAAAATTGAATAAAATATAAACGAAAGCACATAACTGCATTCGAGCATTAAATCGCGATATTGGTTGAGGTTGCCATAAAAATCTTGGTGCAAACCATCGGCAATCATACTGTAATTAAAGAAAGTAAACAGCAAATGAGCCGAATAATACAGATAATTATTTTCTCGATATTGAAAAAACAATACAATATTATAGAAAAGCATTAATAAAATGCCACCAGTTAAAATTCCGAAAAGCGAATAATAAGAATTGCGTTTACAAATTTTTTCGATAATAGAATTATTGAAATTTTCTTGAGTTTCAAATGTAATTTTTAATCCAGTTTCTGATAAATAATCGACATAAGAATTAATAAAAACTTGTTTTTCTTGCAATGGTAAAAGTTGTAACTTGAAGCTGTTCGAATTGGCTGGAAAATCTTTTTGATTATTAGGAACCAAGTAGCCAACTTTTTTGAATTCTAATTGATTTTGATTTTTAATAACAATTTGTGAGTTTCGGAAATCATCAATATTAACGACTAAATTTAAAGTGTCATTTGAAATATTTTTAAAATTCGTTCGAAGCCAAAGCCTAAAATTTGAACTTCTTTTATTGTATTGATTTATTAATTGTTGGTTATTGTAAATTTTCCAATTATTAATTTTATCAAAATCATTAATTGTTATATTTTGAGTTTCATCAATGTAATATTCTAAATTATTGGTTATTTCTTTAGATTTAAAATCATCGGAAACCAAAATTTTACTTGAAATTTTGGTGTTTTGAGCGAAAGAAATTGTACATAATATTAGGAGTAAAATTCGTAACATTGGGAGTTTTATTTGATTAGAATTTGCAACAAGTAAAATTCATTAAAAAAAAACAATTAAAAAATAGTAGATATCTGTCATTTTTTTGTAAAATTGTTTAAGAAATTTATCTAATAAATAATGAACACTATTCAGCCAATATCACTAAATGAATTTGAAAAAGTTGCAAAAAACGATTCCTCTTTAGCAATCACTAATTTTGAAACTTTTTTCAGCAAACAAATTATTGATGCAAATACTTATGCAACTGGACCATTTTATTGGTTTATTGGCAACAATAACGAAATGAAAATTGTAGCAGCAAGCCAAAATATAGATGAGTTAACACCTTTTGGTCGTGAAATTTGGATAAATTCTAATACTTTATTCTTAACAGAAAATTTGCACCAAAATGATAGTATGTATGTTCTTTCTGCACTGAATCTTGCTGTAAAAAAAATTGAAGAATTACCTAAAAAACGACAGTCAGATTTTCGAGTTAATATTTATGCCAGAATGTTAGACCAGAAAAATAATTACAGATGGGTTCTTATTCAAATGCCAAAAATATATATTGATAATAAAACCCAATCTAATTGTGCAATTATTATGGTCACCGATTTATCGCATTTAGTATTTGATAAAAAACCAGTATTAATGACTATTACAGACCGAATTAATAATCAAAATCATTATTACGGAATTGCAGAAAATGAAATGAAATTAGTGAATATTGATTTGCCAAATATTACAAAACGAGAACAAGAAATCTTGAAATTAATGGCCAAAGGTCTAAATTCTCCCGAAATTTCGGATAAATTATTTCTGTCCTATCACACGGTCGAAAATCATAAAAGAAATTTGAGAAAAAAAACCAAAACAAAAACATCGGTAGAATTAATGAATTTTGTATGGCAGAATAATTTGATATAAAACAAAATCTCAATTATGGAATTAAAACCGATATCTACAACCGATTTCAAAGACATAATGTTGCGACCAACTTCGGTTTCGGCAAGAATTGATTTTTTGAATTATTTTGCACCTTATATTAAACAAGCCGAAAATTTTGCAGTTGCACCTTATTTTTGGTTAATTCCAAATCAAGAAAATATGACATTGGTCGAAGCTAGTGACAACATTCGAACATTAACGCCTTACACCAAAGAAGAATGGATTAGCCAAGATTCGTTTTTTTGGATGAGCAATATGCATCCAGACGATCAAGGATTTTTGGGCGCAGCAATAAGTATGTCGGTCAAAGTACAAGAAACAATGACCGAAAAACGAGCCGATAAAGTTCGATTGAATATTTATTGCAGAATGCTCAATGCCGATTCGAAATACCGCTGGGTTTTGATTCAATTTCCTAAAAAATATTTCAATGACAACTGTCAAATTGTGAGTACATTAATCTTAACAACCGATTTATCGCATCTCGAAGTAGAACTAAAATGTATGATGACTTTGATTGATCCAAGCGATAATAAGTTTAATTTTTTCTCGGCTTCGATAGAAAGTCAAAGTTTTTTGCAACTTGATTTGCCAAGTATTTCCAAACGCGAACACGAAGTTTTGTTACTTATGACCAAAGGATTGAATAGTCCAGAAATTGCCAAACAATTATTTATATCTTATCATACAGTAGAAAATCACAAACGTAATTTGAGACAAAAAACCAAAACCAAAACTTCGGCAGAATTAATACATTATGTTTGGAGTAACAATTTGATTTAAATTTTTGATTTCAAAGCCTTTATCTCATCTCGAAACTTGGCTGCTTGCATAAAATCTAAATCTTTTGCCGCTTTTTTTATGGGTTTTCTTTTTTCACGAATGCGTTTTTCGATTTCGGGTTTGGCAGGGGTAGATGTTTCCTGAAAAAAATCTTAATCTAATACCATTTATACGTTTAAAATAGTCTTAAGAAACT
>JAYVBR010000266.1:0-3148 GCA_043750395.1 Bacteroidota bacterium
GTCGATTCAAAGATATTTTTGAAGAAGTATATCAATCTACTTATAAAACTGATTTCGACAAAAACGGAATGACTTATGAACACAGATTAATTGATGATATGGTTGCCTCTGCGATGAAATGGTCAGGCGGATTTGTTTGGGCTTGTAAAAACTATGATGGTGATGTTCAGTCAGATACGGTTGCGCAAGGTTTTGGTTCGTTGGGTTTAATGACTTCTGTTTTAGTAACTCCAGATGGAAAAACCGTCGAAGCAGAAGCTGCACACGGAACTGTAACACGTCATTATCGCCAACACCAACAAGGAAAAGCGACTTCTACCAACCCAATTGCATCTATTTTTGCTTGGACTCGTGGTTTAGAACACCGAGGAAAATTAGACGATAACCAAGAATTAATTAATTTTTGTTTGGCTCTTGAGCAAGTTTGTGTCGAAACAGTAGAATCTGGCAAAATGACCAAAGATTTGGCAATGTTAGTAAAACCAGAAGGTTTAACAGATGCAGATTATTTGACAACTCAAGATTTCTTGGAATCAATTAAAACAAATCTTGAAGCAAAATTGGCTTAATCAATAATTGAATTTTATATTTAAAAGACAATCAGAAATGGTTGTCTTTTTTGTATTTTTTTAATCTAAACAATAAACATAACCCAAACTTAATTCACTAAAATCGGCTTGACCAAAATTGGCATTTATGAATGCACCCAGAAACAAATTTCTTTTAGGAGATTTATTATTATTCAATAAATAATATTTCAAACCTAGTCGCGATGAAATGGTTTTTTTTATGTCATAATACCAATCTAATTCAGGTTTTTCATAAATTCCGTTTTTTATTTTTCCGTTATTTATCTCATAATCATATTTATAAATTGGTTTGTATAGATTTACACCGAACTCGAGTTCAATTCCAAAATGACTCAATAAAATTTCGCTATTTGCAAATAATGCAAAATTCGATGCCAGTAATTCTGAATTATTTTTGGTTAATAAATTTTCATCATTTCTTATAAAATCATAATAATCTTCATAAAATCGATAGCAAAATCCGAAACCAAACTTGAAAGTTTTATTGACAATTATTCCTCTTGAAGCTGTCAAAACATAAACTTCTTTTTTAGAAATATCAGTTTGTGAGAAAACTTTTTGACCTATTCCGAATCGGAATGAATAATATTTTTGACGATTTATTGAATTTTTATTGCTAATAGAATCAAATTTAGAAAAAATGATTTCATTTTTTTTCAAACCAATTTGCGAAGCTAAGTTTACGGTAAAAACATTCAATCCATTGTTTGGCAAACGCAAATGTCCATTTGAATTATGAAAATAACCAAGTCCGAGTTTTAAATTATAATTTTCTTTTTCTAAAATTTTATAATATAAACTCATTCGAAAAGCCCAAGTGAAATTCGACGAAATCGCTTTGTTTATCGGATTGTCAATCACATCGAAAGTTTTATTAAAATACGAAAAACCCAATTCTGTTTTCAAATTAATTTTTTGAGTGGATTGATTAAATAGTTTAATATCCAAAAACGGAGTAACTGAAATTGCTTGACCTAAAACCAAACTATTTCCAAAATCGGTACAAGAGAATGTGATGCCAGTTTCTGGATAATTTAATTGTTTTGCCCATTCTAGATTTTTATCGAAATGGGTTTGCCCAAATCCAATCATTAAACTTTTTTGTGAATTAATTTTAGGAAAATTAAAATTTGGTGGCGATGTTTTTCCAATCGAGAAATCTAAATTCAGGAAAATATTATCACTATTTTGAGCAAAATTTATTTGATAAAATAAACTTAAAATTAAGAAAATTATTACTTTGAATAGTCTCATTTTTAAAATTAATTGAATTTCAAAACAAAAACACAAATAAATATATTAATAAAAAATAGCAAAAGGACGAACTACATTTTAAAAGGACGAATGATTGATTTATTTATAAAAAAAAATTAAGAAATAATCTTAAAATAAAAATTATGAATTTAGTGGTTTTAAAATTTCTAAAAAATATAAATTTGCAAAAAAAAAATTGGCTGTGTGATAAACAAAATAATTGATATTTTTCTTTCTGGTTCTATACTATTATTATCATTTTTGACAGTTTCTAAACCTAACAAAGAAAATATCATTTAGAATAAATAGTGTTAATTTATAACTCAAACCTTTAAATTTGATTTTTAATCCAACATTTGCCAAAAAAAAATAATTATGATACAATTCATTATCTTCGCACTTGAAAAGATTATTACAATTACTAACGAAATCTTAATGTTTTTTTAACATTATAAATGTAATAAAAAGTATTTTAAATCGTCTTTACAATAACAAAATCAATTCTATGCCAATCAAAAAATACTATTTTCTATTATTGTTTTTAATTTTAGGAATTTCAAACTTGTTTTCTCAGGAAAAATATACAATTTCTGGAACAATTTCAGATTTAAAAAGCAACGAAACACTAATTGGAGTTAACATTGCAATTCCAGAATTAAAAACTGGCACAACAACCAACGAGTATGGTTTTTATTCAATAACAATTCCCAAAGGTAATTATACAATTAATTTAAGTTCTATTGGTTATCAAAGCATTGAAGAATCTATTGTTTTAGACAAAAACTTGAAACTAAATTTAAAACTTTCAGGAAACGACGAAGTTTTAGATGAAGTTGTAATAATCGATAACAGTAAAAAAACTAACATTCGAAAACCCGAAATGAGTGTTAACAAGTTATCTATTTCGACAATAAAAAGAATGCCTGTGGTTTTAGGAGAAGTAGATGTTTTAAAATCGATTTTGTTATTACCAGGAGTAACAAATGCTGGCGAGGGAGCCTCGGGTTTTAATGTAAGAGGTGGTGGTGCTGACCAAAATTTAATTTTGCTTGACGAGGCTACAATATTCAATTCTTCTCACGTTTTTGGTTTTTTCTCGGTTTTTAATCCCGATGCAATTAAAGATTTAAAACTTTATAAAGGAGGAATTCCTGCAAGATATGGAGGTCGTGCATCTTCGGTTTTGGATATTTACCAGAAAGATGGAAGCAGCACCGGATTTCATATGAATGGCGGCATAGGTTTAATATCTAGTCGTTTACTTGCAGAAGGACCTATAAAAAAAGACAAAGGTTCGTTTCTAG
>JAYVBR010000267.1:0-3146 GCA_043750395.1 Bacteroidota bacterium
TAAAGTCAAGACCAAAACCCCAATTTTTGCAAACCGCTGTTAGCAGAAGTGTTAATTATCTTTTACTTGACTATCTATTATTTCCTTAAATGTTTCTAATTTGTCATTAGATAAAATAAGTTGTTCAAATTCAAAATTTGACAGAAAAATTATTTTTCGAATATCATGAGATGTTCTAACTGCTTCTATGTATGTATTTCTTGTAATATATCCAGTTGTAGCTAAAATGCCCAATTCAGATAAATGATTAGTATGAACCAATTTACTATTAAAAACTATAAATGTGTTCTTGTCAATCTTTTCCTTGGGTTTATTTTTACATTCTACTAAAATATATTTTCCAAACTTACTCAAGAAAGAATCTTCTATTTCGTTTCTAATAATTAAATCTACTTCATTTAGTGATTTGTCTTTCACTCTTTTCGAAACTTTAGAATATCCTATAGATTGAAATAGAAGGCTAACGAAATTTTCAAATTTTTCTCCTTTTTTGAATGCATCTGTTTCATTTTTTGCTTGTGAATAAAATTCTAATAAAGCATTGTTAACTTGAGATGGATTATTGAATAATTTTTCATGGTAATCTTCGATTATATTTTTCAGTACTTCTGTGAAAGCATTAAATTCTTTCTTTTCAATTACATCGATAATTTTACCTGTTTTAAATAAATCTTTTATTGGACTTAAATACTCTCCTGCAAAAGCAGATATGATTATAATTTTTGCAAAGGGATTTACTTCAATAATTTTTTTTATTAAATCAATACCGTCGAATGAAAATTTATCCATCCGAAGGTCTACAATTGCAATAGAAAAATAATCATTTTCAATTGCGTTTACAATATCAACTTCATCTGAAACATGTTCAAAGGATGTATTTGTAAGGGATTTAGATAGAGACTTTGCAAGTCCTGCGGCTTGGTCTAGTTCGTCGTCTATTATTAAAACACTTCTTTTCATTGTTACTATTTAATTATTGGTAAATCTATTAAAAAATATTTAGAATATACAGGGTCTTCTGTTAATTCTATTGCAGAGATATTTCCGTTATAGAGATTACATAAATATTTTGCATGAAATAATCCGATACCAGAGCCTCCAGTAGACGATTTTCCATATTCAAAAATTGAATCAATTTTTTGAAAGGGAATTTTAGAGGCATTGTCAAACACTTTAATGCTAAATTGAGAACTGTTATATTCAATAGATATTTTTATTTTTCGATCTATTGTATTTTCTTCAAAAGCCTTGGTAGCATTTATAATAATGTTATTAATCATTTGCAACACCGATTGGAATGGCAGATTAAAGTTATAATCACCTTCGGGAATTTCTTTATGTAGTTTTATTTTATTTATATAAAAATTCTCCCTATTTAATAATTCTACTGCGGTAATTAATTGTTCAAAATTAAAATAATCTCTTTCACTATATGGAACAAGCTTAGAAAAGTTATCTGTTGTTTCTCGAATTATTTTTAAATTTAATTTCAAAGATTCTAGATGCTTTGGAGTTAATTCTTCTAAAGTATTAGCACCTAAAATACTATCCATACTTTGTACTGAATTTTTAATGTCATGTCTAGCAAAATTACTCAACATTGTAATATGTGTGTCATGCGATTTGCCTATTGCATCAATATTCTTTCCGTGTAATTTAACTTCAAATTCTAATTCACTTAATTTCCTTTGAATTAATACTGGATTATTAGGTTTTTGCGGTATAAAATTATTTTTTTTTCTATTCATATTTTTTTTTAAAACATTTCTGCTAACGTCTCGTGGCTTGGCGTCAGTTGGGGATTTGGTTAGCCAAATGTATAAATTAAAGACTGAACTTCCAAGTACAAAACCAACTTTAAAGTTTGCCTAAAACCCCAATTGCGCCAAACCGCTGTTAACTGCCGTATTTTTACGTCAGTTGAATTTTAGTTTTTTGTTTTTAATATTTTCTAATCTGGACACACGATACGCTTTTTATTTTCAGTTCTTCTCCAATTTTTTTCAGTAATCCAGTTTTGATATTCCGTTTAAATACAAATACATTTCCACTAATTGCGTTTGTTGCGATTAGAAAATTTCCAGATTCGTCAATCGCAAATATTCTTGGATGTTCGCCTAAGGTTGATTGATAACCAATAGTTTTAAGTTTTCATCGTTTTGAATTGCAAATATTGCAACATTATTTTCTTCTCCACGATTAGATGCATACAAATATTTTCCATCGGGCGAAATATGAATATCGGAACTTTCAAAATCTTCTTTATGTTTTTTGGAATGTGTATTTATTCTTTGAATACTATCTAATTTTCCGTTTTCATATTTATAAGCATTTACAGTTCCGCTTAATTCTTCAACGCAATATGCAAATTTTCCGTTTGGATGAAATGTAAAATGTCTTGGTCCGCTTCCCGAAGTTGTTTTTGTGAATGGTTTTTCAGCAACTTGCAAAGGCTCACTTTTTTCGTTTTCAAATTTGAAACATCTAATTTTGTCTGCGCCTAAATCTGGCAAAAAAACATAATCAAAGTTTGGCGAAAAAACAGTCGAATGAATATGCGAACAATCTTGTCTTTCTGTATTTATGCTTCCTTCAGAAAATTGGAAGTTTTGAGCAATTGGATTTACATTTCCGTTTTCAGAAATTGGATAAACTGAAACACTTCCTTCTGTATAATTTCCGTTAATTAACCATTTTCCATTTTTGTGAACCGTTATAAAAACTGGATTTTCGCCACCACTTTTCTGACTATTTATAAAATTTAGCGATTTATTTTCGGGATTAAATTCAAAACTACTTACGTTTCCAGCATTTTTAGTTTTACTTTCTGTACACGCAAATAAATATTTTCCGTTTGGCGACAAAGTTAAAAACGATGGATTTAAAAAACCTTTTGCAGTAGTTACTTTTGATAATTTTCCGCTAATTGTGTCCAATTGATAAACATAAATTCCTTCGGTTGTTTTGTCACGATTAAATGAACCAAAAAAAACATAAGTTTTTTGCGAATAAATATTTAAGCAAGTAAAAAGTGTTATTATGAGTAATATTTTCTTTTTCAATTTCTTCTTTAGTTGTTTGTTTTTGAGGTTTTTTGGTAATATGGCAGTTAACGTCTCGTGGCTTGGCGTCAGTTGGGGATTTGG
>JAYVBR010000268.1:0-15925 GCA_043750395.1 Bacteroidota bacterium
AACAATCTTCCCAAAGAATTTAAGAAAAAAACGACAGTCGGAATTCGAATTCCAGATAATAATATTGTTCTTGAAATTGTTAGAATGTTAGGTAATCCAATTGTTTCAACATCAATTCACGATGATGATGAAGTTTTAGAATATTCCACCGATCCAGAATTAATTTTTGAAAAATGGCAAAACCTAGTCGATTTGGTTATCGATGGCGGTTATGGCGATAATATTGGTTCGACTATAATTGATTTGTCTGGTTTTGAGCCAGTTGTAATTCGTGACGGTAAAGGAAGTTTAGATATTTTGTAATAGATTGCTAATGCGTAATTTGGGTCAAACCTGAATTACACCTAAATTAAACTTTTTCTCTATTGGCGATTGGTTTGCAGCTTCGATTCCCATCGAAATCCAAGTTCTAGTTTCTAGTGGATCAATAATTGCGTCTGTCCAAATTCTTGCAGCTGCATAATAAGGAGAAACTTGTTCGTCGTATCTGGCTTTTATTTTGTCAAACAACTCTTTTTCTTTAGCTTCGTCGACAACTTCGCCTTTAGATTTTAATGAGTTTGCTTCTATTTGTGTCAATACTTTTGCGGCTTGTGTGCCACCCATAACTGCTAATTCTGCACTTGGCCAAGCAAAAATTAATCTTGGATCATAAGCTTTTCCGCACATTGCATAGTTACCAGCACCATAAGAATTGCCAACAATAACTGTGAATTTTGGTACAACCGAATTCGAAACCGCATTAACCATTTTGGCTCCGTCTTTAATGATTCCACCATGTTCAGATTTTGAACCAACCATAAATCCAGTTACATCTTGTATAAAAACCAAAGGAATTTTCTTTTGGTTGCAATTGGCAATAAAACGTGTTGCTTTATCAGCCGAATCAGAATAAATTGCACCGCCAAATTGCATTTCTCCTTTGGCATTTTTCACCACTTTTCGTTGATTGGCGACAATTCCGACTGCCCAACCATCAACTCTTGCATAGGCTGTAATTAGCGTTTTTCCATAATCTGGTTTGTATTCGTCAAGCTCTGAATTGTCTACTATTCGATTGATTATTTCATACATATCATATTGTTCGGCTCTCGATTTTGGCAAAATTCCATAAATATCTTGTTCGTTTAATGCTGGTTTTACGGACTTTATTCTATTAAAACCTGCTTTTTCGAAATCGCCAATTTTTCCGACAATACTTTTGATTCTGTTTAGTGCATCTTTGTCGTCTTTGGCTTTATAATCGGTCACGCCTGAAATTTCACAATGGGTTGTTGCTCCTCCAAGTGTTTCATTATCAATAGTTTCTCCGATTGCGGCTTTCACCAAATAACTTCCTGCTAGAAAAATGCTTCCAGTTTTATCGACAATCATAGCCTCGTCGCTCATAATTGGCAAATAAGCCCCACCAGCAACACAACTTCCCATAACTGCAGAAATTTGAGTAATTCCCATACTCGACATAATGGCATTGTTTCTAAAAATACGCCCAAAATGTTCTTTATCAGGAAAAATTTCGTCTTGCATTGGCAAATAAACTCCAGCAGAATCAACAAGATATATAATAGGTAAACGATTTTCCATTGCGATTTCTTGCGCACGCAGGTTCTTTTTTCCAGTTATTGGAAACCACGCTCCAGCTTTAACTGTTGCATCATTAGCAACGACAAGGCATTGTTTTCCTGATACATAACCAATTTTTACGACAACTCCACCGCTCGGGCAACCGCCGTGTTCAGCATACATTCCGTCTCCGACAAATGCGCCAATTTCGATAGATTTTGATTTTTCGTCAAGCAAATAATCAATGCGTTCTCGGGCTGTCATTTTGCCTTCGTGATGCAATTTTTCGATTCGTTTTAATCCTCCGCCTAATTTTACTTTGGCAAATCGTTGTTTTAAATCAGATAATAAAAGTTTATTGTGATCTTCGTTTTGGTTGAAGTTTAAATCCATTTTGATGAAAAATATAATTTTTGCGAATTTACGAAATCGATTTCATTTATTTTTTGGATTTTACAACTTTTTGGTTTTTGCGTGAGTAATGGAAACGGAACTCTTTTTGAGAAAGGCTTTTTCTGCCTTTTTTAAAAAAGTGGGAGTGAACAGTGCGACCCGCCTTTTCGGCGAGGTCACGCCCAAATGAAACTAAAAATTTTAAACTAAATAAGGAATTAAATTATTAAAGTCTAAATTTTTTTGGTTATAATTAATGTTCGCTTAACATTACATTCATACATTTGCATCGAATTAAAAAAATAAAAAATGAATATTAACACGATTTTTCAATTTTTGGTACCAAAAGATAAAAAATTTTTCCCGTTGTTTGAAGAAGCAAGTAGTAATTTGATTCAAATAGCAACAATTTTGCACGAAGCTGTCAATTTGCCAATGCCAGAGCGTGAAGGTTTTTTTCTTAAAATTGATGAATTAGAACAAAAAGGCGAAAATATAACTCGAAAAACCAATCTTGAGTTGAGTAGAAATTTTATAACGCCATTCGATCGTGAAGATATTCACGCATTGATAACTTCGATTGATAATGTTGCCGATAATTTGCACGGCGCATCGAGCAGAATGAAGTTATATCAGGTTGATAAAATTACTAAATCTATTCGAAAATTGACCGAAATTAATCTTGAAGCTTGTCAAAATATTGATCAAGCTGTAAGAGAATTGAGAGATTTGAAAAAGATGAAAAATATAACGGATGCATGTTCTAGAATTAATAAACTTGAAAATAAATCTGATAATGTTTATGATAAAGCTGTTTTTGAACTATTCGAAAACGAGACAGATGCTAAAAATATAATTAAATATAAAGAAGTTTTATCGGTTTTGGAATCTGCAACTGATAGATGCAAAGGCGTAGCTTCTGTTTTAGAATCTATTGCTGTAAAAAATTCATAAATTAACTAATTTTTAATTTAAAAATATGTTTACATTATTAATAGTAATTATTGTTCTTGCTTTAATTTTTGATTATATAAATGGGTTTCACGATGCTGCAAATGCTATTGCAACTATTGTAGCTACTAAGGTTTTGACTCCGTTTCAGGCTGTTGTTTGGGCTGCATTTTTTAATTTTTTAGCCTATTGGGTTTTTGGTTTTGGTGTTGCCGACACGGTTGCAAAAACTGCAAACACAATGGATATAACGCTTGTCGTAATTTTGGCAGGAATTATTGCTGCTATAATTTGGAATTTATTAACTTGGTGGTTAGGAATACCTTCTAGCTCTTCGCACACCTTAATTGGCGGTTTTGCTGGAGCTGCAATTGCTCATTCTATTGCAAACAGAGGATTTTCAGGTTTTGTCAATAAAAATGGTGTAACCGAATATTGGTACAATATAGTAAATTGGTATTCGCCAGGAAAAGATGGTGGAATGCCAACTGGAGTTTTAGTTATTATTGTATTTATTTTTCTGGCACCACTTTTAGGCTCTTTGGTCTCTTATTTATTGTCCATTTGGCTGTTGAATTCTTCTAAGAAAAGTATTTTTCCGAAAATGTTTACTTTGGCCATTATTACTTTGACGATTTGGTTTATTTATTCACAAATGCACTTTTTCGATAAAATAGACAATAAATATGGTTTTGAATCTCACTTTTGGGCAGTTTTACTTGAGCCACACAATATTAAATGGTATTTAGTTGGAATAATAATTCTAACGATAAGTGGATTTTGTTTGATTTTTAGCAGTTTAAGTGTTGCTAAATCAGATGCTTATTTACGCAAAATGCAATTGGTTTCATCAGCTGCGTTTAGTTTAGGTCACGGTGGAAACGATTCTCAAAAAGTAATGGGAATTATTGCTGCATCGGTTGCGGTTTACATTCATACAAGCGGATTGGCACAAGAAAGTTTACCAGATTGGTTGGACGTAGTTTTACCAAAAAAGAATGGTTTTTTTAAAATGCCTGGTTGGATTCCATTAGCCTGTTACACTGCAATAGCAGCCGGTACGCTTTCTGGTGGATGGAAAATCGTAAAAACAATGGGTTCTAAAATTACTAAAGTAACTTCTTTTGAAGGTGTTGCTGCTGAAACTGCTGGTGCATTAACTTTATATTTTACAGAACATTTAAAAATTCCAGTTTCGACAACACACACAATTACAGGTTCTATTATTGGAGTTGGGTTAACAAAACGTGTTTCGGCAGTTCGTTGGGGCGTTACAGTTAGTTTAATTTGGGCTTGGGTTTTAACTATTCCTGTTTCGGCAATTTTGGCTGGAATAATTTATGTTATATTGAGTTTGTTTCTGTAATATTTAGGAATAAAATATTAAAAATCCTAAAATCATCTAATATGATTTTAGGATTTATTTAAAATTTTAAAATATAATTTCTATAATTTTTAAAATAAAAATCTAACTTTACAACTTTATGTAAGTTAAATAAAAATTATAGAATGTCTGAAATATTAAATGTGCCAACAATGGCAGAAATGTTAGCTCAAGGCAAGCAACCAGAAGTTTTATTTTGGGTTGGTTGTGCAGGAAGTTTTGACGACAGAGCCAAAAAAATAACCAAAGCATTTGTAAAAATTCTTAATCGTTCAAAAGTCGAATTTGCGGTTCTTGGAACAGAAGAATCTTGTACAGGCGATCCAGCTAAAAGAGCAGGAAACGAATTTTTGTTTCAAATGCAAGCAATGATGAACATTGAAGTGCTGAATGCTTACGAAGCCAAAAAAATCGTAACTGCCTGTCCGCATTGTTTCAATACATTAAAAAATGAATATCCAGAACTTGGCGGTAAATACCAAGTAATTCATCATACAGAATTCTTAAAATCATTACTTGATGATGGTCGATTGACTATTGAAGGTGGACAATTTAAAGGCAAAAAAATAACTTTTCATGATCCTTGCTATTTGGGTCGCGCCAATAATATTTATGAAGCACCAAGAGATTTAATAATGAAACTCGATGCCGAATTGGTCGAAATGAAACGTTCAAAAGCCAATGGTTTATGCTGTGGAGCTGGTGGAGCACAAATGTTTAAAGATGCCGAAGCTGGAAACAAAGAAATTAATATTGAAAGAACCGAAGAAGCACTAACTTTACAACCCGATATTATTGCTGCCGGTTGCCCGTTTTGCAACACAATGATGACCGACGGAGTCAAAAATCAAGAAAAAGAAGCAACCGTAAAGGTTATGGACATTGCCGAATTAATTGCAAATGCACAGGATTTGTAAGGCTCCCTAGCCCCCAAAGGGGGAAAATAGTAAGGCGTTAAATAAATTATTAATCTAGAAAAGAATCCCATTATCTAGGCACCTCCCCTTCGGGGAGGACGGGAGGGGCTTATTATGTTACAACCATTCAAAGAACTTTCAGAAGAATCCAAAATATGGATTTATCAATCTAATAGAAAATTTTCTGACGAAGAATTCTCTGAAATAGAAACCAGTTTACAAACTTTTCTTGAAAGCTGGTCAGCACACGGCACAATTTTAGAATGTGGCTATGAATTGAAATACAACCGTTTTATAATCATTGCAGTCGATCAAGAAAATCAAGCTGCAACGGGTTGTTCTATTGATTCATCTGTGCAATTTATTCAAAGTTTAGAAGCTAAATATTCAGTTGATTTATTAGATAAAATGAATGTAACTTTCAAAAATGGCGAACATATAGCACACAAATCATTGATTGATTTCAAGAAAATGGCAAAAGACAAAGCGGTAACCGAAAACACAATCGTTTTTAATAATTTGGTCAATAATATCGAAGAATATAACGAATCTTGGGAAACAATTGCGAGCGAAAGCTGGCACAGTCGTTTCTTTTAAAAAATATAGTAATGAAGTTTTCATTCTCCAGAATATTTCAATTTGGTTTAATTATTTTATTTGCAAGTAATTGCGGAACAAAAAAAATAAATACGACTAACCTTTCGGCAAATAAAAATGTAGTTACACCTGAAATAAAACCTGAAAAACCAGTTTTTGCTGATACCGAATATGCAACCGAAGGTCAAAAGAAATGGGTTGATAGTGTTTATAACCAATTATCATTCGAAGAAAAACTAGGACAATTGTTTATGGTTGCTGCTTTTTCTAATAAAGATACAGTTCACACCAACGCTATCGATAAATTAATTGTACAGAAAAAAATTGGTGGATTAATTTTTATGCAAGGCGGACCAGTGCGTCAAGCCAGATTAACAAATCGTTATCAATCTGAGTCAAAAGTGCCATTGTTTATTGGTATTGACGCAGAATGGGGATTGGCAATGCGACTTGATTCTGTCAATCGTTTTCCGTTTAATATGACATTGGGCGCCATTCAAGATTTGAAATTTCTTGAAAAGGTAGGCGCGCAAATGGGAAAACAAACCAAACGAGTTGGTGCGCATTTCAATTTTTCGCCAGTAATTGATATCAATACCAATCCGAAAAATCCGATTATTGGCGTTCGTTCTTTTGGCGAAGATAAATTTCAAGTTACCGAAAGAGCATCAAAATTGGTAAAAGGAATGCAAAGCGAAGGTATTTTCGGAACAGGAAAACATTTTCCTGGTCACGGCGATACTGACAAAGATTCTCATTATACTTTACCAACGTTGAGTTTATCTAAAGAAAGAATTGACGTTATTGAATTGTATCCATACAAAAAACTTTTTGCTGAAGATTTGGCTTCGGTTATGGTGGCGCATTTGAACGTTCCAAGTTTAGAAACACGCGAAAATTATCCGAGTTCAATTTCTTATAATGTTGTTACAAATGTTTTACAGAAAGACTTGAAATTTAAAGGTTTGATTTTTACAGATGCACTGAATATGAAAGGCGCAAGCAATTTCAAGCAACCTGGCGAAATTGATTTAGAAGCATTTTTGGCTGGAAACGACATTTTGTTATTTGCAGAAGATGTTCCAGTAGCAATCGAAAAATTAACTAAAGCCTATAACGATACTTTATTTTCTGATGATAGAATTGCATTTTCAGTAAAAAAAATACTGAAATATAAATACAAAATTGGTCTTAATAAATGGCTTCCAATTCAGAAAGCAAATTTAATTAGCGATATTAATTCAATCGAAAATGAAGCTTTACAATACGAATTATATGAAAATGCAATCACGGTTATTAAAAATAAAGACGAAATTTTACCAATTAAAAATCTTGAAAAAGAAAAAATTGCTTACGTAAAATTTGGCGAAGATTCAAATATTCCATTTGTTACCACTTTGAAAAAATATGCTGATATTACTGAAATTTCTCATAAAAATATTGACAGTTTATTGATCAAGTTAAAGCCATTTACAACCGTAATTTGTGGTTTACATAAAACCGATAAAAATTGGCGCGTTCAAGAATTTAGCAAAGATGATTTGTCCGATTTGGATAAAATTTCTAAAAACAATAACGTCATTTTAGATATTTTTGCAAAACCTTATGCGTTACTACCAATTAAAAACTTTGACAATTTTAAATCGATTGTTGTTTCTTATCAAAATACTGATGTTGCGCAAGTTGTTTCGGCAGAATTATTATTCGGCGCATTCGAATCTAAAGGAAAATTGCCTGTTTCTATAAATACTGATTTTAAAATAAATACTGGATTAACAACTAAAAAACTCAATCGTTTGGGTTTTACTTCGCCAGAAAACGTTGGTATGAAAAGCGATATTTTATCTAAAATCGAAATGATTGCCAACAAAGCAATCGACGAGAAAATGACGCCAGGATTGCAAGTTTTGGTTGCCAGAAAAGGAAAAGTAGTTTATCAGAAATCGTTTGGATACCAAACTTATGAGAATTTAATAAAGGTTAAAAATTCAGATTTGTACGATGCAGCATCAGTTACAAAAATAATTTCGACCTTACCAAACGTAATGAAAATGTATGACGAGAAAAAAATAAATCTCGATTCGAGTTTAGGTTTTATGATTCCGAGTTTTGTTAATACTGATAAAAATTCGATTTCTTTCAAGAATTTAATGTCACATTATGCAGGTTTTCAGGCTTGGATTCCGTTTTATAAATCGACTTTAGATGCCAATAAAAAACCACTTGATAAATATTATAAGAAAACTTTTCAAACCGGATTTACCAAAAAAGTAGCCGATAGTTTATTTATTGTTGACAATTATAATGATACAATTATGAAAATTATTGGCAATTCGAAATTATCTGCAAAAATTGAATACAAATACAGCGATTTTACATTTATAATTTTGAAAGATTATTTAGAGCGAACAACCCAAAAAACTCTTGATGTTTTGAGTCAAGAAAATTTTTATGGTTCACTTGGTATGACCAATACTTTATACAATCCGTTGACAAAATTCGATAAATCGGTTATTGCGCCAAGCGAAGTCGACGATTATTTTCGATATCAAAATATTCAAGGTTATGTTCACGATATGGGCGCTGCAATGCAAGGCGGCGTTGGTGGTCACGCAGGAATTTTTTCGAACGCAATGGACGTTGCCAAAATGATGCAAATGTATTTACAAAGAGGCAATTATGGTGGCATTCAATATTTTACCGAAAAAACTATCGAAGATTTTAACACTTGTCATTTTTGCAGTGAAGGCAATCGACGTGGTTTAGGATTTGATAAACCACAATTTTTGGGCGAAGGACCAACTTGCAAATGTGTATCAAAATCGAGTTTCGGACATACCGGTTTTACAGGAATTATGGCTTGGGCTGATCCAGAAACCGAATTGGTTTATGTATTTATGTCCAACCGAACTTTTCCAAATGCAGAGCCAAATTTATTGTCAAAAGGAAATATTCGAGAAGATATTCAGAAAATTATTCAAGACGCAATTGTTAAATAAATAGCAAAGAAGTTGGTTAAAATGTATCTTTACAAAAAAAAATCAACTACTATTTATGTCAAGAAAAATAATTTTTCCAATAATTGGTCTATTTCTAAGTTTTGTAATTATTTCTTGGGGAAGATTTGGACACGAGCATATCAATAAATCTGCTGTTATGGCTTTGCCTGAACCTCTGCAAAGTTTTTTTTATAATCATATTGATTTTTTAACTTTAGAATCAACAGTTCCTGATTTGCGAAAATCAACATTGAATGATAAAACTGAAAATCCTAGACATTATTTTGATGTAGAAAATTTTGGATCATTTGATACCATTCCTCGTGATTTCGAAGTGATAAAAAAACGTCATAATGCCGAATTTCTTCAAAACAATGGAATACTACCATGGTATATACAAGAAATGACTACCAAATTAACCAAAGCATTTAAAGAAAAACGCAAAACCGAAATCTTATTTATTGCGGGCGATTTGGCACATTATTTGGCCGATGCGCACATGCCATTGCATACTTCCGCAAACCATGATGGGCAATTGACCGATCAAAAAGGAATTCATTCTCTTTGGGAAACAAAAATTCCTGATATGTTTGGCAATGATTATAATTTTTATACTGGCGAAGTTAAATTTATTGATAATATTGAGATAGAAACTTGGCGCATAATAAAAGAATCTAATGATTTAAGCCACAGCTTATTATCAATAGAAAAAGAATTGAGAACTACTTTTCCATCTGATAAAATTTATGAAAAGCAATCAGATGAAAAATCACAAATAGGCAAACCTAAAGATTTAGTTTTCAGTAAAGAATATATTATCAAATTCAATGAGAAATTGAATGGAATGGTAGAACTCCAAATGCGAAAATCGATACAAATTACTGCAAATTTTTGGTACACAGCTTGGGTAAATGCAGGTAAACCAGATTTAAGCAAATTAGACAATAAAGAAGTTACAGATAGAAATTCTAAATTTTTAAAGAAAGATATAAAACTCTGGAAAACAGGAAAATTATTCGGATTAGAATATAAAAAAGAAATTTAAATTTATTTTAAATGAAAATAGCAATAGTTTGTTATCCAACATTTGGCGGAAGTGGAGTAGTGGCAACCGAACTGGGTTTAGAATTAGCAAGACGTGGGCACGAAATTCATTTTATAACGTACAGTCAACCAGTACGTTTGGCACTTTTGAATCCAAATGTGCATTACCACGAAGTCAATGTTCCAGAATATCCATTGTTCTTGTACCAGCCTTATGAATTGGCATTGTCAAGCAAATTGGTCGATATGGTCAAGTTGCATAAAATCGATTTATTGCACGTACATTATGCTATTCCACACGCTTATGCAGGCTATATGGCTAAGCAAATGTTGAAGGACGAAGGCATAAATATTCCAATGGTTACTACGCTTCACGGCACAGATATTACATTGGTTGGCAATCATCCTGTTTATAAAACTGCAGTTACATTTTCTATCAATAAATCAGATTTTGTGACTTCGGTTTCGCAAAGTTTGAAAGACGATACTTTAAAATTATTCAATATTAAAAATGAAATTGTCGTTATACCAAACTTTATAGAACTTGATAAAAATGCTAATGATCCAAGAATTCAGTGCTATCGTTCGGTTATTGCCAATGATAACGAGCGAATAATTACACATATTTCGAATTTCAGAAAAGTAAAACGAATTCCAGATATTATTGCAATATTTAATAAAATTCAACAAAAAATTCCAGCTAAATTATTGATGGTTGGCGATGGTCCAGAAAAAGCCAAAGCCGAAAAATTGTGTCAAGAATTAGGAATTGAAAACAAAGTAATTTTCTTAGGAAACAGCAATGAAATCGATAGAATTTTAAGTTATACAGATTTATTTCTTTTGCCATCAGAAACCGAGAGTTTTGGACTTGCAGCTTTGGAAGCAATGGCTTGGTCAGTTCCTGTAATTTCAAGTAATTCTGGTGGTTTGCCCGAAGTTAATTTTGATGGTGTTTCGGGTTATTTGAGTAATGTTGGCAATATTGACGAAATGGCAGAAAACGCTTTAAAAATTTTAGAAAATGATGTAATACTGAATAATTTTAAGAAAAATGCTTTAGAAGTTGCTAAACAATTTGACATAAAAAATATTTTACCTTTGTATGAAGATTTGTATCATAAAGCGATAAATAAAACCAAATGATTTCGACGAACTAATCTTAAATGAAATTTGTATATTTGAATAAATTATCAATCAATTTAAAATCATATCATTATGAGAAAATTTTTATTTTTATTTTTATTTACAAATGCAATTTATTCTCAATGTTGGCGAACTGTTGAAGCAAAACATTCTTACCATTGCATAGGAATTCAAACCGATGGCACACTTTGGACTTGGGGATTTAACGGTTCAGGACAATTAGGAGATAATACATTAATCAATAAAGAAGAGCCAATACAAATTGGAGCGGCAACAAATTGGAAGTCAGTCTCAAGTAGTTTTAATAACTCTTTTGCAATTAAAACAACAGGAACTCTTTGGGCTTGGGGAAAAAATGATGAAGGACAACTCGGAATTGGGAATACAGTTTCTAAAACAGTTCCGACTCAAATTGGAATTCAAAGTACTTGGGCAACAATAAGTGCTGGTTACAATTATACTTTAGCAATAAAAACCAACGGAACACTTTGGGCTTGGGGTTCCAATTCTGGTGGGCGATTAGGAAATGGAACAGTTATAGATCAATTGCAACCCGTCCAAATTGGAACAGCAAATAATTGGGCAAAAGTCGAGGCAGGAAGCGTTAACTCATTTGCAATTAAATTAGATGGAACTTTATGGAGTTGGGGTGGATCGTTGAATGGTTCTGATTCTTCTAATACCAACTTTCCAGCTCAAGTCGGAACCAGCACTTGGACAGATATTAGTTCGAATTATCTTCACGTAATTGGATTAAAAACAAATGGTACAATTTGGGCTTGGGGAAGTAATGCTTCTGGCGAATTAGGCAGAGGAAATAATCTAAACATTGCTAATAATTATATAGCAACACAAATCGGTATTGCTACTAATTGGAAAGCTATTGTTGCTGGAGAAAACCATTCGATGGCATTAAAAACCAATGGAACACTTTGGTCTTGGGGAGAAAATGATTATGGACAATATGGCAATAATACAACTGGTGTTTCATTTGTTCCACTTCAAATAGGAAATTTAACCAATTGGAAATCAATATCTTCTGGTTATTCTTTTTCTATCGGGTCAAAAACCAATAATGATAGAGTTTGGACTTGGGGTCGAGACAATCAAGATGCTTTAGGTAATGGTGTTGATGGTAATAGCTCAATTCCAGTTGGACTTGGAACTTGCACAACGCTATTAAATATTGATTTTATTGAACTTGCTAATTATTTTAAAATTTATCCAAATCCAGTAAATGATTATTTAAATATTGAAAATTTATCGAATTTAGAAATTCAAGAAATGAAAATTATTGATGTTTTAGGTAAAATTGTTTTAAGACAAAATACTGGTTTCAATAAAATCGATTTGCAAAATTTAGAAAATGGAATTTATATACTTTCAATTTTGACGAATGAAAATCAAACATTTCAATCAAAAATAATCAAAAATTAAATAATGAAAAAAATATTCTTAATTTTAATGTTGCTAGTAATTTTTTCTTGCAGAACTAAAAAAGCTATTACAACAAATACTTTATTCGAAGTATTAACCGAACAAAATGATGGTGGAGCAAGTATTCAATTCTATGAAATTTTGACTGAAGCCAAAGAAATAAAAATGCTTTTAAATGACGAGAATCTCAAAAATAAAATACAAGAAAAAGACATAGAAACCAGTAATTTTATTATCATAAATTCAGGTTATAAAAACGAAGGAAATAATAAAATCGAAATAGAATCTGTTGAAGAAACCACAAATAATATAATTGTAAAATTAAAAGATAATTTAAAAAATAAACAAGTGGATATTGAACAAGGAACAGTAAATCCTTATTTGATTTTAAAAATAAATTCCAAAAAAGAAATAATATTTGAATAAAAAAATTCCTGAATTATTAAAAAATTCAGGATTATTTTTTTTTAAAATTGATACCTCAATGATAAAGCAATATCAGATCCATAATTTCGACCAAATCCGTTACTTAAAACAAACTCTGGTCTAAAGTCTAAAGAAACTAATAGCGGAAAATCAAAATCATATTCAATACCAATGTCTCCAGCTAAAAATACGAAAGTTCCACCCAAATTATTGTCATAAAACGGATTACTTTTTTTGTATCTATCTCCATAATTCCAGCTCCCTAAACCGCCACCAACGCCAGCATACCAGTTAAAATCGCCCTCGATACTCCAAACCCATTGGTACAAACCTGTACCTTTTATGAAGTTAAAATTATCGTTGTTTCTCCAACCTAAATCAATTTCAAGTCGGTTGTCTTTTTGAAGTTTTCTTTGATATGAAACTTCTGCCCCAAAACCATCGTTGTCGCCAAAACGCAAACCTAATGCATTTTTCGAAATGTTTTGAGCGTTTACATTCCAAGCTAATCCTAATAGCATTAAAGAATAAATTATTTTTTTCATAGATTTTTTTGTTTTGACAAAGATAGGTTTTTGTATTTGTACAATTTTTAAATAGACTTATATTATTCACACCTTTTTAACGAAAAAGTCCTAAAATTATTGTCTTAATAATTTTAGGATTTAAAATTTACGCAAATTAACCTCTAAAAGTTTCTGCGATATAAATTATCTTGAACAGTCTGAGTTACTTTAGCAGGCAATGTTGGAGCAACATTTGTAATTGCTGAACTAAATTTATACGATTTATAAGTATCTGCTTTTACTACTCCAATGTTTTTAGAATAATATTGTGTTGATACAATTACATCTTGATTAACTGGATCAAGGACTTGTGCAGGTACAGTAGAGCCTGGAATTGTTCTATTTGCATCAATCGTAATGTACAAAATTACTTTCTTAATGTTAGTGTAAGTTATTGAATTGTAAGTGATATCTGCCGAATCTCCGCCAGCAATAGCTTTAACTTTATAATTAACTGTTACTGGCAAAGTTAATGAAGCAACTGTTAAAGGAAAAGTTGTTGTGCCCGTTGCAGGCAAACCTAGTTCAGTATTTATTATTGCATTTTCTTTAAAAATCACAAAATCATTTACTGGAAATTCCAAAACATTTCCTCCTAAATCAAACTTGAACTTACCACTCATTTTTACCGAACTGCCATCGACACGCAAGTAATTGTCTTTGAGCATGCCACAATAAAAACCCGAATTATTTAAAGATGTTATCATTTTTCTGTAAGTAAATGTATTTAATACTTCATTATTTCCAACATCTAAATGATCATATCCTGAAGTTAAAGTTTCGGTGGTGCTTATTGGTATTGTTGCTGGAACATTATCAACAATTCTTGTTGAAGTAGCTGCATAATCCGAAGAATTAAATGTTCCTAAATTCACGTAATTTGTCACAACATCAACACCTACAGTTGGCGGAGTAACAATTGTTGGTGCTGGATTATCATTTTTTGAACACGAAAAAACAACATATAATATTGGAATAAGCAGGTATTTAATTTTCATAACTTTAGGTTTTAATTTTGAGAATATAATTAAAATTACAATTAGATGAAATTATTAATAAAAAAAATCGAATTAAGTTAAATTACATCATTGTAGAAAAAAACTCAATTGCCAGTAAAAATTTAATTTTAAAAACCATACATTTGAAAAAACTTAATCAATAATGGCAGGAAACAGTTTCGGAACACTTTTTAAAATAACAACTTTTGGAGAATCGCACGGTGAGGCATTAGGCGGAATAATTGATGGTTGTCCACCAAACATCACTTTAGATTTCAATGCTATTCAACTCGAAATGCAACGCCGTAAACCTGGACAGTCAGCAATTGTAACCCAAAGAAAAGAAGCTGACGAAGTGCAATTTCTTTCAGGAATTTTCGAAGGAAAAACTACCGGAACACCAATTGGTTTTATTATTCCAAATACAAACCAAAAATCTGATGATTATTCGCATATAAAAGACAGTTACCGCCCAAGTCACGCCGATTTGGTCTACGAAAAAAAATACGGAATTAGAGATTATCGCGGTGGCGGACGCAGTTCTGCTCGCGAAACATCAAGCAGAGTAGTGGCTGGTGCTATTGCCAAGCAAATGCTTTCGGAAATTAAAATCAATGCTTTTGTAACATCGGTTGGCGAAATAAATCTTGAAGTTCCTTACCAAAACCTCGATTTTTCTTTAATTGAATCCAACGATGTGCGTTGCCCCGATTCAGAAACTGCTGCGAAAATGATTGACCACATTAAAGAAATAAAAAAACAAGGCGATACGGTTGGTGGCATAATAACTTGTGTTATTCAAAATGTACCAATCGGTCTTGGGGAACCTGTTTTCGATAAATTGCACGCCGAATTAGGCAAAGCAATGTTGTCAATCAATGCAGTAAAAGGTTTCGAATTTGGTTCTGGTTTCGCTGGGGCGCAAATGCGTGGAAGCCAACACAACGATTTGTACAACGAAAACGGAACAACAAAAACCAACCTTTCTGGTGGCATTCAGGGCGGAATTAGCAACGGAATGGATATTTATTTCAGAGTTGCATTCAAGCCAGTTGCTACTTTAATTCAAAAACAAGAAGTTTTAACCAACACCAATACCATAGTTGAACAACAAGGAAAAGGTCGACACGATCCTTGCGTAGTTCCTCGAGCTGTCCCGATTGTCGAGGCAATGGCAGCAATCGTTTTGGCAGATTTTTATTTATTAAACAAAATATATCAAAAATAACAATCAATTGTTATAAATTAATTCTGTAAACCAAAAAATGGAAAATACTACAACGAAAAAATCAAATCTTACAAGAAATATTTTTATTGCATTAGCACTAGGTATTTTTATTGGTTTTTTGCTTAATCAATATTATGTTAAATCTCAAAACAAGAAAATTGATTTTTTAACAAAAAACATCGAAAATTATAACAACTCAATTAAGATGTATTTGCCTGACACAACAACAGTAACTTATAAATCTATTTCGAATAAATTAAAACAATTTCAAGAAGC
>JAYVBR010000269.1:0-3142 GCA_043750395.1 Bacteroidota bacterium
TTAGTTTGCAACTTTCCTCGTCTGGATAATGTTTGTGAAAATCTATTATATTCATTGTATTGGTTTTTAAAATACAAATATAAGAAATTTAGGTATTTAAACGGACAAACATATAATTTATACATTTGGCTAACCAAATCCCCAACTGACGCAAAGCCACGAGACGTTGGCAGAAATGCCAAAAAAAAATCGTAAAAAAGAAAAATTCCATTAAAAAAGTTTGTAAATGTTATCTAATTGAATAACTTTACCGAATGGATGGAAAATTTATTAGAGAAGTTATTTATTATGAAGATTATTATCTTGAATTTTTTAACGCTCAAAAAGATGACGTTAAGAAAAAATTTAACTGGACATTACAGTTAATCTCAACTCAAGATAGAATTCCTAAAAAGTTTTTCAGACATATGACTGGATCTGATGGAATATTTGAAGTTCGAGTTGAAGTTGGTTCTGACATTTTTAGAGTTTTCAGTTTCTTTGATAAAGGAAATCTTGTTGTTTTAGTAAACGGATTTCAAAAGAAAACACAGAAAACACCAAAAGAAGAATTAAAATTAGCAGAAAAATTGAAAAAAGAATATTTAGAAATTAAATATAAAAAGTAACGATTATGAAAATAGAAAATGAAAAAATCACAACATTTGCTCAACATTTAGATGTGCAATACGGAAAATTTGGAACTGAAGCTCGTGAAAAATACGAAGAAGAATATGAAACTTTTGAACTTGGAGTAATGTTACAAGAAATGCGAAAAGAACGTGGAATGACTCAAGAACAGTTGGCGTTAAAATGTGGAACTACAAAAACATATATTTCAAAAATAGAAAACAATGTGAGTGATATTCGTCTTTCAACTTTAATGAGAATTATTAGACAAGGATTGGGCGGACAATTGACATTTAGTTTAACTGCATAAAGGCACTATCTGCCAACAGCGGTTTGGCGCAATTGGGGTTTTAGGCAAACTTTAATGTTGGTTTTGTACTTGAAAGTTGGTTTTTAATTCGATACATTTGGTTTACCAAATCCCCAACTGACGCCAAGCCACGAGACGTTGTGTGATATTGTATGTCGTCTGCAACAGCATTATCTTAAAATTCAACATTATCTTTCCGAACCTTACGCAACTACAAAGGAGGAATAGAAGCCTATAACCGAAGATAAAAAAGCAACGTAAAAGTGTTTTTGTCAGTGCCACATCGCCTTTGAACAACTATTTCTAAAGTTTGATAATCCAATTTCTCACAGCACTTTGGCACTCACAAAAACAAAATTTCCCTGCAAGAGTGTGGTTTTTTGGTTGTCAAAATGCCGTTAGTGCCGTCTTTAGCGTTGGCGTAATCCCGTTCCATAACAACATTAGATAACAATTTAATGATTTGCTTTTCTATCGACTTGCATTTACGCCAACACAAAAAGCCATCACAGGCCGACCTTTTGCCAACCAAAAAACCACACACTTGCACAAGCTTCTGCCACCGCACTCGGTAGTATTTGCATTGTCTTTGCAAGTTGCCATATTCCTTTCAGTACAACAATCAATTAATTTGAAAATCCATTTTCATCAGAAACCCTGTGGCAACCCGCAAAAACAAGTTGCCGGCAAGAGTGTGTATTTTAGTTTGTGAAAATTCCGCAAGCACCGGCATTAGCGTTGGCGTAATTCTCATTCATAACAACATTAGATAATAATTTGATGTTACATTTTCATAACAACTTGCATTTACGCCAACACAAAATGCCGTCACTTGGTGCAATTTCCACAACCAAAAATCCACACACTTGCCCGAGCTTCTGCCACCGCACTACGAAAGAGTTTTCATTGCTCAATCGCCGCAAGGGCTAAACCCATTTTCTTAAAACGTTGCCCTACAACACCTATTTTCAAAACAACATCTAACTTGGGCAACATTTTAAGAAAATGGGTGTCAATCCTTTTCTTTTATCGGAATGGATAAATTTTGGATTTTAAAAATAATATAGATTGCTATATTTGTATTAAATTTTTTCAAATGAAAATAGGAACGATAAATATAGATTGGTTCAAGAAATCAAAGGATTTAAAGCAAATTATTATTAATGAAATTAATAAGCAGGATTTAGATTTTCTTATTGTCAATGAAAATATTTTGAACTTTAATTTTAATGAAGATTATTTTGAATACCATTCAAAATCAATTCCAACCGCTGAAGAATTCCAGCATTTGAATTATGGCATTTACCTAAAAGGAGAAACTCCAGTTCGAACCAGTATTTTTTCAAAACATCAATCTATTGAAACAATAAAAACAATTGATGCTTACACTTCGATTTGTCATAAGTTCAATGTAAATGATACCAATTTTGTAATTTATGGAACAATAATCGGAACTTGGGGAATAAAATATCAAAATGAAATAGCAAAAGTTGAATTTGAAAATTTCAAGAAAGACATTCTAAATATTAAATTGGATAACGAAAATATTTTCATTGTTGGAGATTTTAATACATCATTTTATGAAAATGAAAAAAGACAATTATCAGTAATAAATACTCGAACCGAATTACAGAATTTCACAGAGATTTTAAACATAAATCGAGCCACAGAAAATATTGAAAATTGCATTGACCATATTTTTATATCTAATAATTTAAAATTAATTTCATCATTTGAAACATCATTATTTTTAGAAAATAATATTTTAAAAGATGATCCTCACAAAGGAATTATTTTAGAAATCAATTTTTAGACCTGAATAATATATAAGCTATAATATACCAATATATAAGCAAAAGGTAACCGCACCAGCTATATAAACATTAAAAAAGCCTATAAAAACGGCTTATAAACAAAAAATGCTCCCAATTAAGGAGCATTTGAAATTTATTTTCGATAAATTTATTTAATTGGTTGAGGTTCTTCTTCAGATGCGACACCAGTTTGAGAAACCGCAGATATTATGCTGCCGCCCAAAACCAAATAACCAGCAACGCTGACCAGTCCGACAGGCAAAGCAACAGGCGAAGCGACAATAATTCCGCCCACAGATGCCAAAGCAAGACCGATATTTCGAACTATTTTGAACCATTTTGGAGTAGGAGCGAGGATTCTTTCGACTAAATTTAAACTATTATTTTTCATATTCTTGATTTTTAAAGA
>JAYVBR010000270.1:0-3139 GCA_043750395.1 Bacteroidota bacterium
TAGATAAAAATATAGAATTATATGATCACGAAACTATTGTCGATGCTCAAAATCGACGTTTAATTGGTTTTGGGCGATATGCTGGAATCGTTGGATCATATAACGGAATTCGTGCTTTTGGTATAAAATTCGAATTGTTTAATTTGCCAAAAGCCAATACTTTAAATAATAAGGAAGATTTAATTGTAAAATTGAAAAGACAAATTTTGCCACCAATAAAAATTGTTTTGACCGGTCACGGAAAAGTTGGAAACGGAGCAAAAGAAATTTTACTTGGAATGAAAATTAAAGAAGTTTCTGTTGAAAATTATTTGTCAAAAATATATTCAGAGCCAGTTTTCACTCAAATTGATGTTTTAGACTACAACAAACGAATTGATGGTAAAACAATTGACAATCAAGATTTTTATAAAAATCCAACTGAATACATTTCTGATTTTGAGCGATTTACCAAGGTTTCTGATATCTTTATGGCTGGACATTTTCACGCTAACGAATCTCCGAATATTCTAACTCGAGAAATGCTTTTGGCACCAGATTGCAAAATAAAAGTTGTAGCCGATATTTCTTGCGATGTCAATGGTCCAATTGCTTGCACAATAAAAGCATCTACAATCGAAGAACCATTGTTTGGTTATTTACCTTCTGAAAATAAAGAAGTTGCTTACTCACATCCAGGCGCAATTGTAGTTATGTCAGTCGATAATTTGCCTTGCGAATTGCCAAAAGATGCCAGCGAAGGATTTGGCGAAATGTTTATGGAACACGTAATTCCTGCCTTTTTCAATAACGATAAAGACGGAATTCTTGCTCGAGCCAAAATGACCGAAAACGGCAAATTAACCGAAAGATTCAAATACTTACAAGAATATGTAGATGGAAATATTTTAGAAAATGTCTTGAGTTAATCAAGACATTTTTTTTTGGTTTAAAATGGTTATATTTGAATAATTAATCATTCAATTTTGATACCTAAATTTCTAAAAATATATTTATTTATTAGTTTTACTTTTGCATCTTATTCGCAAGAATTATTGCCTTATGTAGAAAATTTTACAAAATCGCAATACAACGGCGACAACCAGGTTTGGAGCAATTGTCAAGGTAATGACAATGCGATATATTTTGCAAATAATCATTTTTTTTTGAGATACAATGGTGTAAAATGGGAAAAATATACTTTGCCTAATAAAACTATAATTAGGTCTGTTTTTTCTGACTTAGACAAAATTTATTCAGGTTCTTATAACGAAATTGGTTATTGGAAACGAGTTAATGGCAAAATGAAATATATCTCATTATCAGCAAATAAATCACTGTTTGTTGGAGAAACTGCTAACGAAGAGATTTGGAAAACCTTTAAATTCCAAAATAAAATTTATTTTCAATCATTCAACGCAATTTTTGTATATGACTACAAAAATATTGTAAAATTAAATGTACCATCATTGATTTCTTACTGTTTTCCTATTCAAGATAAATTATATGTTGCTACGGTTAATAATGGAATTTTTTTACTTCAACAGAATCAATTCACTAAAGTTGATTCTTGGAAATCTATAGATAATAATATTGTCCATTCGATTGAAAAGTTTGAAAATAAAACCTTTATTTTCACTAAGAAAAATGGAATTTTCATTGATGAAAATGGAATTTTAACACAATGGAACAATTCTAAATTAAACCAAAAATTAAAATTAGAATTAATAAATACTGCTAAAATCGTTAATTCGAAATTAATTATAGGAACTGCATTTAATGGAGTTTATATTGTTAATTTGCTTGACAATTCTTATGTTAATTTGAATCGGAATAATTCAATTAAAAACAATTCAGTTTTAAATATTAATGTTGACAAAGAAAACGATTTGTGGCTAGGTTTGGACAACGGATTGTGCCATATCGAAATTAGTTCGCCATTTACTATTTTGTCTGACAATTCAGGTATTTTGGGTTCTGTTTATGCTATTTCAGTTAATGGTAACGGCTATTTATTAGGTTCAAATCATGGAATATTTGATTTTCAAAACAATAAATTAAACTTTATAAAAGGTTCGGAAGGACAAGTTTGGCATATAGATAATGTAAATAATAAATTTATAATTGGTCATAATGATGGCACTTTCGTTTTCGAGAATAACAACTTTTCAAAACTAAATTCAGAAAGTGGTGGCTGGAAACTATTAAAAAGTAATTTCAATTCCAATTATTTTCATTCCAATTATTCTGGAATTTTGATTTATAATTCAGAAAATTTTTTAGAATTTAAAAAAGTAATTGGATTAACAAAACCAATTAGAAACATTGCATCTAATCGAAATAATGAGATTTGGGCAGTAGATAGTTATAAAAGTTTATATAGAATTTTATTGAATGACAATCAAGATGTCTTAAAAATTGAAAATATTTCAGAAAAAAACGGAATCAAAAATGATTTTAATGTTAAACTTTTCAGTTTTAAAAACGAAATTTTATTTTTTTGCCAGAATACTTGGTACAAATACAATTCGATTTCGGATAAATTGGAAGTTGAAAATCAATTCAATTCAGTTTTTAAAAACATTTCAGATATTATTCCGATTGATAATTCACGTTTTCTTGTTCTAAAAGAAGGTATTTTTTATGTAATTAATCAAAACAATGATAATTTTAACTGGGAAATAATTCCAAAAAAATATTACGAAGGAAAAATCATCAATGAAGATACCAAAGTTGTAGTTCAAAACAGCAAATTAATTATAAATCTTGATGATGGTTTTTTTACTTATGAGCCAATAATAGAAAATTTAAAATCTCAAAAAATTATTGTCGAAGGCTTTTATGATTCGAATTTAATTAACGAAAACACAAAAATTAATCACAATAAATCAATTCAAATAAATGTAATTTCTGATTTTTATGGTTTTAATAATCAGAATGTTTATTATAAATTAAACAATTCTGAAGAATTTTTACCAATAAATAATGGCATTATTTTATTAAATAATTTAAGTAGTGGCAAGCAATTGGTTACAATATTTTCTAAAAATCAAAATAAAATTATCGAAGTTGCCAAATATAAATTTGAAGTTGCCAATCCGTGGTATTTTTCGATTTGGATGGTTTTACTTTATTTAACTGTAATTTTCGGTTCATTTTA
>JAYVBR010000271.1:0-7274 GCA_043750395.1 Bacteroidota bacterium
AAAGCTGGTAATGAATCAAATAATGCTTTTATTTCTTCTGTTTTATTCATATTTCAAAGTTAAATAAAAAATGCTGTATATCCTAGAATTAAGCGGTAATTGTAAAAGTATTATTGGCAGTTTTGGAATATCCAAAGGTTAAAATATTATTCAGATAATCTTTTGTAGTTAATTTTTTGCCCCAAGCATCATAGGTGTGAATTGTTGTTAAATTATAAGGATTTGTTTCTGTGAGCAATGTTCCTTTATTAGCGTCATAGGTATAGGTTGTTTCCAAATCCTCAATATCAATTATTTTGGTTAAAAAACAACCATTATAAATTGGATCAAACTGATAATTGGTTATTCTAGATACTGGCAAATCGGGCGCACTCACAGTTTGTTTTTTTATATTGCCATAAGTGTCATATTCATAGCGGTTGTAATAAAATCACTAGCCATGCTTTTGGACTTTGATGTTTCAACTTGATTTAAAGCAGTATAGGTGTATTGTTCTTCGGTTGTTCTTGTGTCTCCATAAGCGGTAACACTTTGTTGCTTCTTCTGTAGTCGGTCTATTATGTATGGACTAGTTAATGGTGGATAATAGGTAACTATTGTTGTACTATTTTGTTCAACTGCAGTTCCGTTTTTTATTGTAGTTGAAATACTTGTTGGGTTGTTATAAGAATTATAAACCATATTGGTTTCCGAACTTGTGTTTTTCAAACCATCAAAATTTTCTGTTTTATTTTGAATTAATTTAAAGACTTTATTGGGTAATAATGGGTCAACATATACTCCATTTACAACATTATAGGTAGTAATATTTTTAGAAATAAACGAACTAGGGACTTGACCAAGTAGATACCAATAATTGATTGTTGAAAAATTCAATACATTAGCTCCACGCAAACTCATATCAAACTTAGAAACATTCGAAATCATTCCCTGATTAGTCTGATCGCTGTCGAACCAATTGGTTTTCATTGTTTCTTGAAAACCCATAAATCCAAGTCCATTCAGGGATTGCACACCACCATAATATGTAAAAAATTGTTTTTTGTAATTATTACCAAATCGTTCTAATTTAGAAACCACATTCAAACTTGGTGCAGCCGTTATATTAGCAAATGGATAATATTGCGGATTTAAACTATTAACTTTATAAATATCAGGATTGTCATAACTTGGTGTACTTCCATCAAGAGCAGGTTTTAAAGGTTTATATGATATTAACTCTTTTACCCCATTTCCGGTAGTTATTGTTTGCAACTGTTTGTCAATGTTAAAATCTTTGTATGATTGAAAAGTATAAATTCCGTTGCCTTTAATAAAACCGAATTCAAGGCTTTCATTTGGTCTGTCTGACGTGTACACGATAGGCAAATTAAATTGATTGAAACCAGTTGTATTGGGTGTCGTTTGACTAAATGAAAATCCAACACCGCCTCGAAATTGTCCATTAATGTTTTTAAAACATTTCATAGTTGCTGTTCCTGAAGTAGCATTTATTGTAGTTACATCAAACGACATTAGAATAATATCAGATTTGCCATCATGATTAAAATCTGAAGAGATGTAATGTTTACTAGATAAACCTGTATTTAGCTGAAAATTAAATTGTTGGTAAGTTTGACTTTCATATAAAAAACTATTTCCAGTTGAGGTAAACTTGTTCCAAACATTTGAATTGTTTGCAGTTGATACTAAAAAATCAGATTTGCCATCTCCATTATAATCTCCAAACAAAATAATTTTATCATTTCCCATGACAGAAAGATTTAAGCTAGAATACTGACATAATAATGTTAAATAATTACCTGAATTAAGAGAGTAAACACTTACAAGACCATTGTTAAAAACTAAGACGTCAGATTTCCCATCTCCATTTACATCAGCAACATAATATTTAGAAGCTAAATAAATTTCTATTTGCCCTGAATAATTGGTTTGATTAGTTGCAATTCTTCTATCTAAATTCACAAAATAACTTTTCCCAGCTAAATTAGGCGATATTCCTCCATCGTTTTTATAAACAACTATAATATCAGTTAAACCGTCTCCATTAAAATCGCCATTTAAAAATTCTTTAGAATCTGCATTTGATGGCTCGGTAGGGAAGTTATAGTTTACAGAATATTCAGGGTAAATCCCAACAGGATCCCAAAAATAATTTGTGAAAATTGTCTGATTGCCATTTTTTTTAATTACACACCAACCTTGTTGTTGTGACAATTTATAATTGCCATTAACAGGCGCATTTAACATTGACATTGGAATTATTTTTTGAAATAATCCAACATTATGCTCAAAATCAATTAGTTGACTGGAAACATTGGAATTGTCATTAAAAATCCAATATTTTGATTTTGCAAAGGTTCCAGTTGTTGGATACAAAATAAAATCCATTTTACCATCACCATTAAAATCGCCAGATACTGTTTCAGAATTTCTAGTTTCGACATTTCCAACTGTTAAACTAGCTGTTATATTGCCATAAGTTAAACCATCGAAAGTACTGTTATAATTAAAAACAGTTGGATTGTGTTTTTTTATTACACCATTATCTATTGTGCTTTCTTCAATTTCCTTTAAACGGTTGTAATTAATAGTTTGAAAGTCCGAACCATTTATTTCATATTTTAAATTGTATTCTCTAAAATGTATTGAATTTGAATAACAAATTATTTTTGAAAGTATTTTATCAACTTTTGTTAGTAAACCATTGATATAACTTTCTTCTGACCTGTACCTATTTACATACTCAAAATTAACACTATTTATAGCAGCTGAATTCAATATAAAACCGTATTCGATTGAACTTAAATAAATAGAATTATTAGAAATAGTGTATAAATATTTTATTGGAATTCCAACATTATTTTTCCATTCTGTAATTGCATAAGTTGTATTAGTTTGTGAATCGGTATTATTTCCATATTTAGCAATACTTCCATCTGGATATTCTACAACGAAATGTCCCGTTGTACCAATTATTAGATAGGTTACTTTAATATTTGAAAAATTTTCTGTTTCAAAAACAGCACCATTAATTAAATATGTTCCAGTGGTTGGTGTTTTTAAAATTAATCTTTGTCCATCAAGTGCAAATCTGTCAAGGTCGTCTCCATCGACAGGGTCAATAATTCCATCATGAAACATTGTAGATGAAATTCTTGTTATAGAAGACAGTCCGCTAATTTCCCAACCATAACCCGCATTTCCGTTGCCGACTTGACTATTGTAATTTAAACTTAACTTTGGTTCAAATCCGGTTATTCCTTTTGGAACGACAATCGGAATGTTATAGTTGGCTGAACCAGTTAATGAAACTGACAAAGAACCTTCAGTAACGCCAACTTCTTGAGATGGACCAGTTGGTGTTACTACATCGATTGGCGGATTAACTCTGTTTGAAACATCTTTGATTATTTCATCGAACCCAGACACTCTTTTATATTTAACTACACCGGTTGCGGGAGTTTTATTTAATTCTTGTGCATATAAATTTGCAATAAACAAAGATGTAATTATAAGTAAAAACTTTTTCATATTTATTTTTTTTGAATTTTTAAATCAATGACTTCTCCATTATTAAAAGTAATATTTACAATATACAAGCCTTGTGGTACATTAATAAATGGTATTGTAATAGTTAATTGATTATTCAAATTATCATATTTGTTTAACAATTGACCGGATAAATTATAAACACTAATATTTGCAATATTTTTTGAAGTTTCATTAAAGTCAATTTGCAAATCTTCTTCAACAGGATTTGGATAGAATTTTAAATTATCTAATTCAAAAAACTCTTTAGATAATTCATTTCCTATTTCATTATTTGATACCGCTGGTCTATTTGTCGTGCAATTAATACAGATAAATCGCTCTATTTGATTTCCAGAAACGTCATACAAGAATCTAACTCTGTCAGCAATAGTTGGAATTTGATCTATTGGATCTGGATCTGTTGGTCCAAAAGAAGGAATCTGATTACTAGTTCCTGAAGTAGCTATTGAGTTTGATTTTATATTGACTTGTGAAAAAAAATTTGCTGAATAGAAAAATAAAAAGTAGAAAAATGAAACAATTTGTTTTCATAAACATTTAGAATTTAAAATTAATTTATACAAAAATAATAAAAATTCTATTGTATAGTGTACTTTATTTTAGAGTACCTTGAAAAAAACGTTTTTTTGAACTTTGAATCATGGATAAATCTGTTGAAAAATCAAAAGAACCTGAATATTTGGCAATAGCAAAAAGACTTAAAGAGTTGCGAAAAAGCAAAGGATATTCTAATTATGAACACATTGCTTTTGAACTTGGAATGAGCAGATCTGCATATTGGCGTCTCGAGACTGGAGTTAATTTTGAATTGAAAACGTTAATCAAAATATGTATATTACTTGAAATTACTTTAGAAGATTTTTTTTCAGGAATCCAACTGCCTCAAAAAAGTTAATTTTATTCAAAGTTATAGTTATCTTTGCACAAATTTTTAATAAATGTCATCAGAAAACGATTTTATTACTACTCATTTTTCTAAAGAAATAAACGCTGGAAGTTTCACATTTTCGGCACCAAGTAATATTGCCTTGGTAAAATATTGGGGCAAAAAAGCAAACCAAATTCCAGCCAATCCATCAATAAGTTTTACTTTAAATAATTGCAAAACTATTACTAAATTGTCTTACTCTAAAAAAGAAAATCAAGATAATTTTTCATTTGACTTCCAATTTGAAGGCAAACCAAAAGAAGATTTCAAACCAAAAATTCAGAAATTTTTTGAAAGAATTGAACAATATTGCCCCTATTTAAAACAATATCATTTCACAATTGAAACCGAAAATACATTTCCACACAGTTCTGGAATTGCATCTTCAGCATCAGGAATGGCAGCACTTTCTATGAATATTATGGCTTTGGAAAAATCTTTGAATCCTGAAATGACAAACGATTATTTTTATAAAAAAGCATCTTTTTTGGCACGATTGGGTTCAGGAAGCGCTTGCAGAAGCATTAAAGGAAGCATTGTTTGTTGGGGAAATCACGCAGAAATATCTGGAAGTTCAGATTTATTTGGTGTTGAGTTTCCATCAACAATTCACGAAAATTTCAAGAACTTTCAAGACACAATTTTGTTGGTTGACAAAGGCGAAAAACAAGTTTCGAGTACAATTGGGCACGATTTAATGCACAACCACCCATTTGCCGAAAGGCGATTTGAACAAGCGCACGAAAATTTATCGAAAATGAAATCCGTTTTAGAAAACGGAAAACTTGATGAATTTATAGCTATTGTCGAAAGCGAAGCATTGACTTTGCACGCAATGATGATGACTTCGATGCCCTATTTTATATTAATGAAACCCAATACTTTAGAAATTATTAATAAAATTTGGAAATTCCGTTCATTAACTAAAATTCCTGTTTGTTTCACACTTGATGCTGGCGCAAATGTCCACATTCTATATCCCGAAAACGTTATAAATGAAGTTTTGCAATTTATTAAGCACGAATTAGTTGGCTATTGTCAAAATGGTCAGTATATTTGTGATGAAATTGGAAAAGGTAGTATAAAAATTTTTTAATTAAATAGAAAAATGGACATTCAATTAGAAAAAATAAATCTTATCAAATTAATAGAGAATACTGATGATATATCGGTAATTGAGAACATTAAAAACTTTTTCAAAACCGAAAAAAAGGATTGGTGGGACGAATTGTCTGAAGAACAGAAATTTGAAATCGAAGAGTCAGATAGAGAAATAGATAGAGGAGAATATGTTCTTTATGAGGATTTTATGAAAAAATATAGATAAGTTGATGAAAATATTATTTTGGAACATTGGTAGAAAAGATTTAAAACCAGAAATTACTAGACTTATTGAAAATTTGAATCCACTAATATTCATAATAGCAGAAAATAAAATTGACAATTCAATTTTACTTGAATATATAAATAAATATAGTAAAATAAAGTATAGGTTACTTCCAAAGAATAACAGAAACACAACGATTTTAATTCAAGAACATGTTAAATATGAACCAATATTTATAATATCGAAACAATTACTTTCAATAGAATATGAATTTAATGGTTCAAAATATTTAATTTTTGCAATTCACATGAATAGCAAACTTTATTTAAATACTGATGATCAATGCAATATAGCAAGGAATGTTATAGAAGAAATAAATTCAATTGAAAAATTAAGAGAAAATTCAAAAACTATAATTATTGGAGATTTTAATATGAATCCCTTTGAAAACGGTATGGTTTTTCCGGATGCATTTAATGCAGTATCAAGTAAACGCATAGCATTAAAAAATGAAAGAATAGTTTCTGAAACAAACAAAAAATATAAATATTTTTATAATCCTATGTGGTCTTACTTGGGAGATATGAGTAAACACTCACCGGGAACATATTATTTTAAAGAAAATTCGCATAGAAATCATTTTAGATGGAATATGTTCGACCAAGTCTTAATTAGACCCGAATTAATTGATAAAATCGATGAAAACAGTGTCGAAATTATAAATGAAAAAGAAGTATCAATTAAATTAAGTCCAAAAATGAAACAAGAATTCATAACACCATCAGATCATTTACCATTATTCATAAAATTTAATTAACTTTGCAAAATGAATTCAACATCATTCTGGAATAACGATAAAATAGATAAAAATTCTAGTTCAGCACCATTAAAAATTATGGTTGAACAAGCAAATTCTCTATCTACTATAACAAACGAATATTTAATTGGACAAGTAATTACAAATAGTAATGGAGATAAATCCATCAATTATTGCTTTACTATTATTGCTCCATATTTAAATCAGTCCAGACTAACCCTTTTTTGTATTGATCAAGAACTAGACAAAGAGTTTCCATTGAACTTTTATTCAGATTATTTTCCAAGTTCAGATAATTGTAGCGTTTGTAATGATCTAGATAGTTTTAACAAATGCTTAAAGAATATAATTTCTTCTGATAAAGTTTCTGAACTTATTAATGGTTTGATTGCTAAAAGTAGTGCCGTAAATCAAAAATAATTTTCGCCAAAATATATGAAAGGACCATTATTTTACTCAAAAATATTACTCTTCGGAGAATACGGAATTATTCAAGACTCAAAGGGCTTGTCTATTCCTTATAATTTCTATAACGGAGCATTAAAAACCGATGATAATCAAACAGAAGAAGCAATTAAATCGAACGGGAATTTGAAAAGATTTGTTACCTATTTGACAAACCTTGAAATGGAAAATCCAGAATTGGT
>JAYVBR010000272.1:0-7255 GCA_043750395.1 Bacteroidota bacterium
TTGCCACGTTTTCCTTCAAGTGATTCGATTAGTGCAGTTTCTTCGCCACAAATGTAGGCTCCACCACCAATTTGAACGTGAAGTTCTAAATCATAACCAGAATTAAGTATGTTTTTTCCTAGCCAACCCGCATTTTTGGCTTCGGCAATAGCACGTTCTAGGATTTTGTAAACCCACATGTATTCGCCTCGTATGTATATGTACGATAAATTGGCACCAAGTGCGTAACTTGAGGTGATCATTCCTTCGATTAAAAGGTGTGGAAGGAATTCCATCAAATAACGATCTTTGAAAGTTCCTGGTTCTGACTCATCGGCATTGCAAACTAAATGTCTTGGTTTTCCGGATTTTTTGTCTATGAAACTCCATTTCATTCCTGCTGGAAATCCTGCGCCACCACGACCTCGAAGTCCAGAAGTTTTTACTTCTTCGACTACTTCGTCTGGTGTTAATGTTTTTATGGCTTTTTCTACCGATGCATAGCCGCCTTCACGACGATAAACTTCGTAGGTTTTTATTCCTGGAACATTGATTTTGTCTAATAATATTTTTTGTGACATATTATTTTAAATATTGGTCTAAAAATTGTTTTAATTTTAAAATATAAGGATTTTCTAAATTCCTTATTTCCCACAAATTTTCATCTTGAAAATTTCTATTTCTGTCTGAACAATTGTCTTTTTCATTTAAACATTCCAAATAACTATAAATCTTTGACTTTTTTGCTGGAATTTTTAAAGATTTATCTTTTGATATACACTTTTCAAACTCATTCCAACATTCAAAAATTTGTGAATGTTTTTTATTAATTACATTTTCTAATAAATCTTCAACCGTTCCTGAATCTTGATTGTTTGGAAGCACAAAAATATCATATTTTGTCCAATTCCAACTCTTCATTAAATTATTAATAAAGTTAATTGTTTCAGTAAAACCTGCTTTTTCTTTAACCTTTTCGTCATCAGCATCTAGAAAAATCAAAGAAGTATAATCTGAATAAGTTTCTGATATTTTTTCTTTTCGGACTTTTAAATTATTCCAAGAACCTAAATTTTCTATATAATTATTGTTTTTTAAATCTTTATCGGAAATATCAATATTATAATGAACTTTTAAAAAATCTCTTAAAAAACGTTGATCTGAAATTCCTTCGCAGAATATTCTTATGTTAACATCAATCATTATCTTTCTTCTGTATGAGATTCAACAATGTATTCAAGTGATTCAAAAGGATAACAAATTGCTTTTATAGATTTATCTTTATTTTCTTGCAAACGTATTAATCTAATATTTTGCTCGTTAACTTCTTTAGCGGCTTCAACATAAGCTTCAATACATTCTTCTGAATGTGTTGTTGCAAACAATTGAACATCAAGTTCTTTGCAAACTTTAAAAATATTTATCCAAAATTCTTTCATTTTTGAATGATGAATTCCAATTTCTATTTCGTCAATCATTATTCTTTTTCCTTGTAATGAAATGGTTTTCAATATGATATAAAATATACGTTTAAAACCATCGCCGAGGAAATTTAATGGAATTTGTTTTTTTTCTCCATCAAAACTCATAACGAAAACATCTTTTAGATCTTCGAATTCATTTTTAAAACCAATTTTAAACAAATCAGGATTTATTATTTTCAATGTATTTAATAATGCATCTTCTCCATAAATATCAAGATTGTTGTATAATTCAATTGTCGTTTTATCTAATGTTGAATCATTAAAAGTTATTAACGGAAAATTTAAAATGTCTAAATCATAATCATAAATCCAATGAATATCATTTATTAACGGCAATGATTTTTTAGATTCTTCAATCCTGATGTTTATAAACTGATTGATGTTTTTTTTAATTTCAATATCTTCTTTACTAAATTTTGTTGAAATATGTGTTTTAGTAATAAAAGCATAAAATTCATTTGTTGTGTCAATTGGTAATGTATTAATTGAAATAGTAATTTCTGATTTAACTTTTGCTCTAAAATGTAATCCGTCAGTACTTTCTTTAATAATGTTTTTCTTAAAATAATTTTCTTTTGGAATTATTTTCTCAATAGTTTGAGTGTTACCAATTTTTGTAGTTATTTCTTTTATTTCAAATTTAAAACCTCTTTTTGTTAAAGAAACATAAAAATTTGAAATCATTTGGTTTGGATTTTCATCAAATAACAATACCTCCAACAAACACGTTTTTCCAACATTGTTATCGCCAACAATCAAATTGAATTGTCCAATATCATTTACCTCAAGAGATTCAAACTTCTTGAAATTTTCGACTTTGAAATATGTCAAATGATTGTTTTCCATATTTAACTTAATGGTTCAATTTTTTCTGGTTGGTTCCCGCTTTGGCATAAATCCCAGTTTTTCATTAGTTCGTCCTGATGGTCAATTGCCCATTCTATAACAAGGGACTGTGCTTTTTTAGGTAAATAACCTATTGTTACACCTAGCGTTTTTATATCAATTATTGCTTCAAATTCATTATATTTTGCATGAAAATGAGGTGGATTATGTTCGTTGTAAAAGAAATAAATTATTATTCCGTAAAAATTACTAACTATTGGCATACTCTTCAAAACTTTTATTAGTAATAGTTAGGTAAAAATTTAGTGTATCAAAATCTAAATCATCTTTCCAAGTTACATAATTATTTATGACCCTGAAATTTTGAAAGTTTTCATAATCATTCCAAAATTCGAATAACCCTCTCCCTTTATACATCGATAAATCAATTATTCCAGAAATGCCATCATCAAACCTTAGAAAAATATTATAATTTTCTAATGCATTTGCCTCAATGATTCTTGGAATATCTTTATTCATCTTTATTTATCGTGTAAAACTATCTTTCCTTCTTTGCAATCTGCAATGAGTTGGTCGATTTTTTGTTCGTTGAGATGTTCTTGATAGAAATCGCCTAATTGCATCATTGGCGCATAGCCACAGGCTCCAAGACATTCAACTCCTCTAACTTCGAAAAGTCCGTCTTGGGTTGGTTCGCCTACTTTTACTCCTAGTTTAGAACAAGTGTAATCCATGAGGTTTTCAACTCCGTTCAAAGCGCAAGGTCCAGTTTGACAAAATTCAAACATAAAATTTCCGATTGGTCGTTGGTTGTACATTGTGTAAAACGTAACAACTTCGTAAACTTCAATTGGTTTGATTCGAAGAATTTCGGCAACTTTATCTTGCAATTCAATGCTTAACCAGTCATTGTGAGCGTCTTGAACTTCGTGCAAAACGGGCAACAAAGCCGATTTTCGTTTGTCGTCTGGATAATGACTGCACAATTCTTCGATGCGAATCACTAACGCTTCGGTAATGTTTATTTCTTGTTTAATTTGTGTGTGTACCATAAGCCCCACCCCAGCCCTCCCCGAAGGGGAGGGAGCCGAGTTATAAAGTTATTGTTTAAATTTAAAAATCATTTTCTATATTTTTTACCGCTCTAATTCCCCCTTTGGGGGTTAGGGGGCTTCTATGCGTCTAATTCTCCAGCGATTACATTCAAACTTGATAAAATTACAATTGCATCAGACAACATTGCTCCTTTTATCATTTCTGGATAGGCTTGATAATATATGAAACAAGGTCTGCGGAAATGTAATCTATAAGGTGTTCTGCTTCCGTCTGTTACAAGATAAAATCCAAGTTCGCCATTACCGCCTTCGACTGGATGATAAATTTCGGCTACTGGAACAGGAACTTCGCCCATTACTATCTTGAAATGGTAAATTAACGATTCCATCGAATTATAAACATCTTCTTTTGGAGGCAAATAATAATCTGGAACTTCAGCGTGGTACTCATTTCCTGCGGGCATTTTATCTAATGCTTGACGAATAATACTCAAACTTTGCCAAACTTCTTCGTTACGAACACAAAAACGATCGTAAGTATCTCCTGATTTTCCTACAGGAATTTCGAAATTAAAATCTTCGTAAGATGAATAAGGTTGTGCTTTACGAACATCATAATCTATTCCTGCAGCACGCAGGTTTGGACCTGTAAAACCGTAATCCATTGCCATTTCGGCAGTTATTGGACCAACATTCACGGTTCTATCAATAAAAATTCGGTTTCTTTCGAAAAGATTTTGAAATTCTCTCCAGCAAACTGGAAATTCAACTAAAAATGTTTCTAATAATTGGAATGCTTTTGGAGACCAATCTCTTTCGAAACCGCCAATTCTTCCCATATTTGTTGTCAAACGAGCACCACAAATTTCTTCGTAGATTTCGTATATTTTTTCTCTAAATTGAAATACGTATAAAAATCCTGTGTAGGCACCAGTATCTACACCAAGAATCGAATTACAAATAATATGATCGGTAATTCTGGCTAATTCCATAACAATTACCCTAAGATATTGGGCTCTTTTGGGAACCTCTATATCGAGTAATTTTTCTAAAGTCATCCACCAACCCATATTGTTTATTGGCGATGAGCAATAATTCATTCTATCAGTTAATGGTGTAATTTGATAGAATGGACGGTTTTCGGCAATTTTTTCAAACGCACGATGAATGTAACCAATTGTTGGTTCGGCTTCTAGAATGCGTTCGCCATCCATTAGCAAAATATTTTGAAAAATACCGTGTGTTGCTGGGTGTGTCGGTCCTAAATTTAGAATCGAAAGTTCACTACCATCTTCGTTGCGGCTGGTTTCGATTATTTTAGCATATCGATGCTCTGGTGATAATAACAGTTCTGACATAAGCCTTTTTTTCGTCGTCAGTCCTAACAATGGTTAAGAAGGCGAGACAGTATTAAATTACTATTTTATATTTCTAAAAGATATGCTTTGTATTTTTGAAAGCCAAAAATTTGATTTTTAAATGATTCTAAAAACATTAAAATATCTTCAATTTTACTTGTTTTACAGTTAAAAACTGCAATTGTAACCTTATATTTATCTAAGTTTTGTTGAAACATTAGCTTTTTATCAATTGTTAATAAAATATCAAAATTATTTTCAACACATAAAGTCATTAACTTTCCATTTTTTACTCCGCTCCAACCCAACTCCGAAACTCTAAAAAATTCAAATTCAGTTAAATGATTTTTTAGTTTTTTAGTTATACATTCATCAAGCAAAATTTTCATTTAGAATATTTGTTGATGTTTCTATTAATTTTTGTGATATTTCTAGAACTTTCACAACTTGTTCTTTTGTTACATTATCAAAATCTTCGAGAAAACTATCAATTGTTTCTCCTGTTTCTAAATAATCATACAAATTTTTAATTGGTACTCTTGTTCCGAAAAAAACAGCAGTACCTCCTGAAATTTCTGGGTCAATATTTATAAATTTTGTTAACATTTTTTAATTATTTGACATTGTTCTTCCAAAAAAACGGTCATCTTTGTCAGTTCGACCTGAATCTTCCATTGGGAATTCTTTGCGCATTGGGTGCGAAATCATTTCGTCCATATTCAACATTCTTTTTAATTGTGGATGCCCTGCGAAGTTTATTCCATAGAAATCCCAAGTTTCGCGTTCCATCCAATTGGCACATTTGTGAATATTAATAGTGGTTTTTATATCAGGATTTGTTCCACTTACGTATGCTTTTATTTTGATTCGTTTGTTTTCGTACCAATTATGCAAATGATAAACGATTGCAAACTGTCGGTTTTCTTCGTTATCTGGATAATGAATGCCGCACAAATCAGTTAAGAAATGAAAGCGTAATTCAGGGCTGTTTTTCAAGAATAAAATTACAGATGTGTTATTGTCTGCATTGATTTCGAAGGAAAAAATATCTTTTTCTTGTTTGAAATCGAATACATCTGAACCAAATGTTTCTTGTAATTTTTCTTGTATTTCTATATTTTCTAAAGCCATTTTTAAAATTATGAATTATGAATTATAAATTATGAATTTTTTAGAACTCGTAATCATAATTTATAAATTTTTTACTTAATACCGTACGATGCTAATAATTCCACATATTCAGGAGAACTTCTTCTGCGAACGGATTCGTTTTTTACAATGTCTTGCAAAAGCATTACGCCATCGACGATTTGTTCTGGTCTTGGCGGGCAACCAGGAACGTAAACATCAACTGGGATAACTTTATCAATTCCTTGCAAAACAGAATAAGTGTCGAAAATTCCGCCTGAACTTGCGCATGCTCCGACTGCAATAACCCATTTAGGTTCTGACATTTGCTCGTAAACTTGACGTAAAATTGGCGCCATTTTTTTAGAAATAGTTCCCATAACCATTAACATGTCCGCTTGACGTGGCGAAAATGATACTCTTTCTGATCCAAATCTAGCTAGGTCGTAATGCGACGCCATTGTTGCCATAAACTCAATGCCGCAACATGAAGTTGCAAATGGCAATGGCCATAGCGAATTGGCTCTTGCTAAACCTACAACATCGTTGAGTTTGGTGGCGAAAAAACCTTCTCCGACAACTCCGTCTGGTGCTTCTACTATGTTTGTATTTGAATTACTCATTTTAATATTTGATATTAAATTTTTAAATATATTTTAGATTTGAAATTTAATATTTAAAATCTAAATTTAATATTTTACTCCCAGATTAAGGCTTTCTTTTTTATAATATAAAAAAATCCTACCAATAGCAAAGCCATAAAAATCAACATTTTAATCAATCCTTCGACCCCTAAATCTTTGAAATTTATTGCCCAAGGATATAGAAAAATTACCTCAACATCGAATAAAACAAATAGAATTGCTACTAGGAAATATTTTACTGAAAAAGGAATTCTTGCATTACCAATAGATTCTATTCCGCATTCGAAGTTAGCATCTTTGATTTTAGATGATCTGCTTGGTCCTAGTTTGCCTGAAAGAATTATCATTCCTACAACAAAACCTGCTGCTAGCAAGAACTGCATTAGTATTGGAAAGTAACTTAATTGGTCTGATTGCATTTGTACGTGTAATTTTTCACAAAGATAGGTTTCAAATTTTTAAATAGCAATAAAATTGTTGCATTTCATAAGTTGGAAAGCGTCTTTAAAATCTAATTTTTAATGATTATAAATAATAGTTTTAGATTTCAGATATTCAATACCATTTAGACTTCGCTCGATGAGACAAATAAAACTTTAAAAACAAAAAAAACGTCTCGAAATAAATCGAAACGTTTTTGGTTCATTAGGTAACTTAAATATATATATTTTAGTCTTCTAAAGCAACTACTTGAGCAGCTACTTTACCTTTTCTTCCTTCTTCTTCTTCGTAAGAAACTCTGTCTCCTTCTCTTAATTCTT
>JAYVBR010000273.1:0-3113 GCA_043750395.1 Bacteroidota bacterium
TTAGACCCAAATACTTCGATATTGATTGATAATTTAATTATGGAAATCACCGAAGAATACAACATTACAACCGTAATCAATACCCACGATATGAATTCGGTTATGGAAATTGGTCAGAACATTTTGTTCTTAAAAAATGGATTAGAAGCTTGGAAAGGAACTAAAGAAGAAATTTTTAGAACAGATAATGAAGCAGTTACTGCTTTCGTTTATTCGAGTAATTTGTTTAAAAAAGTTCGAGAAGCAGTTTTAAAAGGTTAGGTTTTTAATTTTTAAGGAATTTAGAATTTTTTTTATTTCATACTTTTAACCTTTTTAATTAATAAAACAAAATCTTTGTAAATTATTATGCAATCTGGGTTAATAATAAAATAAATAAAAAAATATTGCTACGCATTTCCTTTGCGCAAAACTACATTTATCTTTGCCAAAAGAAATTTATAATGATACCGAAAGAGCAACTTTTAGAAATGATAGAATCGGGTTTTGTAATCAAAAACAAACATCTAACCGAAGAATTATACATATATAACTACACACAAAAAACGCAATTCGAACGCGTTTGGAATGCAGTTACTTTGGCTTGTCGTGGTTTAATTCTCGATGAAAATTTTAATATTATTGCTAGACCATTTGCAAAATTTTTTAATCTTGGCGAATTTGAAAATCAAGAAATTCCAAATTTAAAATTTGATGTTTTTGAAAAAATGGATGGTTCGCTAGGAATTTTATATTTTTATAACAACAAACCTTTTATGGCTAGTCGAGGTTCGTTTAACAGCGATCAATCTATAAAAGCCAACGAAATTTTGAATTCGAAATATGCAAATTGTTTGGTAAATTTGGATTCGTCAAAAACCTATTTATTTGAAATTATCTATCCAGAAAACCGTATCGTTTTGGATTATGGTAAACAAGAATCTTTGGTTTTGTTAGCAATTATTGACACGCAAACTGGCAATGAATTTCCTTTGGAAGATATTGGTTTTCCAATCGTTAAAAAATACGACGGAATCGATGATATTCTGAAACTAAAAGCATTAGAACTTACCGACAAAGAAGGTTTTGTTATTCAATATTCGAATAATTACCGTTTGAAAATCAAGTTTTCGGAATATTTGCGATTGCACAGAATCATCACGCAAGTGTCGAGCATCAACATTTGGGAATATTTAAAAACCGAACAACCATTGGACGAAGTGCTTGAAAAAGTGCCAGATGAATTTTTCGATTGGGTAAAAAACACCAAAAACAAACTCGTTTCTCAATTCGAAGCCATCGAAAACCAATGTAAAAAAGACTTCAAAATTTTAGAAACTCAAAAAGAAACTGCCATTTATTATATGACTTGTAAATATCCAAGCATCTTGTTTTCGATGATGAATAATCGAAATTACAAACCAATTATTTGGAAGTTGATTCGCCCAGATTTTGAGAAACCGTTTAAAAATGTTGAGGAAAATTAAATCATATCTAAAATAAATTAGAAAAATAAATTAAATTTGAATTCAAAATAAAAAAATAAAAAATGGCTATTCAATCATTAAATCAAGAATCTGCTAATAAATGGTCGGCTTCTTATGATGGAAATTATGGAATTTACAAAATCAAAATAAGTTTGGACGATAATAATAATTTGAAAAACTACAATTGTTCTTGCCCGAGCGATTATAATCCTTGCAAACACATTGATATGATTTTGAAAGCAATATCTAAAAAAATTACAATTAATAATACTAAACAACAAAAAGAGAATCATTCAGAATTAATTAAATCGCTTTTTAATGGAAAATTGAAAGATAAATTTATTCATTTTTTAATTGAATATGCCGATTATAATACAGATTTTGTCAATAAATTGAAAAAAGATTTTTTTACAGAAAAATCGGTAAAATCTTCTATCAAAATAAATCAAATCATAAGTGATGGAATGCCAAGTGGAAATTTAGAAAACGATTACTACGATTATGGTTATAACGGTCATTATGAAGAAGATATTGAAATCGAAATTTTTGATGAATGGAAAGAAAAAGCAGATTTAGAAATTAAAAATAAAAATTTAGACGATGCCTTAGATATTGCAAAAGCGATGTTCGAGGAGTATTACATTTGGCTAGATTACTGCGATTCGGACTATTTAGATTATGTTTCTGACCATTATGAAGATTATCCATTTGAAATTTTCAAGTCTATATTTAATGCAAATGAAAACCTCAAAGAGCAAATTTTCGATTATTTAAAAGAAAAATATCAAGTTGAAGATTTTAAAAAAGCACAAAACACAATTAGTCATTTCATATACAATAATTCTGATAATGAAATCGATAATTTGTTTTTTTTAGAAACTCAAAAACAACTCCTTTTAGAATGTAAAACCGATTCTGAACAAGAAAGTTTTTTGGCAAAAATTATCGATTTTTATTTAATGAATGACAACAAAGATAAAGCTTGGAAACTAATTTTTGAAAACATAAAGTTTGATAAATTTAGAAATAAAGTTATAGAAAAATACATTAATGAACAGAATTATAAAGGTGCAAAAGAATTAATTTTTGAGAGATTACGACAAACCGATAATTACAGAACGAGCGATTGGAATAAATACTTATTACAAATTGCGAGATTAGAAAAAAATATTGAAGACATTCGAACGTACTCTTTTATTTTTATAAAAGATACTTTTGAAAGTGAATACTACAAAATTTACAAAGCTACTTTTCAAGAAAAAGAATGGAAAATAGAATTAAAAAAAATTGAAAATAATTATAATAATAAGCAAGGCTTTAGCAATTCGTTAGTACAGCTATGGTTATTTGAAAACAAGAAAAAGGAAGCAATTGATTATTTTTTGTTTCAAAAAAATATTGAAGTTTTTGAAAATTATGTTTCGAATTTCATTACAGAATACCCAAAAGAAACATTAGAGATTTACAAACTAAGTCTTGATAAATATACACTAAATTATTTAGGTAGAAATCATTACGAATATATTGCAAAAGTTTTAGATAGAATTAAAAAAGTTTCTGGTGGAAAAGAACTTGTTGAAAAAATGGTTTTGTTGTATAAAATTGAATATAAAAAAAGACCTGCAATGATGGAAATTTTAAATAAAA
>JAYVBR010000274.1:0-3110 GCA_043750395.1 Bacteroidota bacterium
CTCATTGCATAAAAAGCCATATATTTTCCTTCTTGACCAATTTTTGCTCTTGTAAAGGCAAATGAATTTGAGAATGAAAACAATAATATTTGTCCAATCGTTATTAAAAAAATACTTATGACCAAAATCACTATGGACTTATAAATCAATAAAGATAAAAATCCGCAAGTCATAAATATGGATCCGAAAAATATGATTTTTGTTGCATCAATTTCTTTCTTTTCTAATAAAGTAATCAATGGCATTTCAATAAGAAAAATCAATAAACCATTTAATGCTAAAAGCATTCCGATTTGAATTTCTGTAAGTTTTAATTTATCGGAGTTGTATAATGGTATAGTTGTAAATAATTGAAAAAATAAAAGAGCAGTTAAGAAACTTGCTAATATGAAAATTATATAGTTTTTATCAAACTTAGTTTTTGATTTTATTGAACTATTAAAATCCTTTTTATTCATTAAAACTATTCTTGCTTTGTAAATTTTGCTTTCATCTATCGTCCATATAAATACTGATATTGCAATAACACAAGTTAAACCATCAATCCAAAAAAGCATATCATAATTATCGTTTTGCAGAATTATTCCTGCAATAATTGGTCCTGTAACAATTCCTAAATTAACTGCTAAACGAACTAAAGTTAGCGCTCTTGCTCTGTTTTTGGAGTCTGTAAAGTTAGAAACTGCAATATACATTGCAGGTTTGTAAGCGTCAGCAAAGATTGTTACAACTAACAAACCAATACAAATTTCAATAAAATTGTATAAAAACATTAACGAAATTATTCCAAAACCTGTTAAAAATAAACTTGATAACATAATTGTATAATAACCCAATTTGTCAGTTAATTTTCCACCTATCCAATTTCCGACTAATGCACCAACGCCAATGCAAACAAGCATCCAGCCAATTTCGGTTAGGTTAAAAGACATTTTTTCGTTTAGGTATTTTGTCAGAAACAGCATAACCATTGCGCCAGCACGATTAATATAGGTAACCAAAGTAAGCACCCATATTTCTCTAGAAAAGCCACGAAAATTGTCTAAATAGTTTTTTAAAAATTGTTTCATTTTTATTGTTTTGTAAAAATTAATTTTGATTATTGATGTTTTATCAATAAACCTTTTAAACAATAAAAAATTTAATAAATTTTCTTAACTCTTTTGGATCTATCTGCTATGTAAGATATTAACCAAGCTATTTGACCTTCTTTTGCAAAATACAATTTTTTGTCATTAATGCCAGGAACAGCTTCTAGGCAAACTTGAAGAATGTTACTACCAGAAATTAAATATTTTTGAGAGTAAGTTTTTAAAACAGCTTCAATATCTTTGTTGGTTTTAGCGAGCTTTTCGTATTTGGGGTAATTATTTTTTATGATTGCATCATAGTTTATAACGTCTTCAATTTTGAATTCGTTAAATGTTTGTGAAGCTTTGCCTTCATTAAATAATGTATAAAATGCCCAAACTGCTCCACCTGACAAATAAACTTTTTCTTTTTCGAGTGCAATTGGACTTTTTCCATACATTAAATTAATTTGCTCTCTTAAAATTGGCATAAATCCAAATGATTTTTCATTGTATTCATTAATGAATTCTGTTTTGGTTTTTTTAATAACAGCTTCTGTTAAAGTAACCGAACCATAATTTAGAGTTAAAGGAAAAAAGACAAAATTATCATCATTTTTAACATCTACATAACCGCCTTTAGTGTTGCCACCGCCAATATCCAAAACCATTGAATTTTTATAATCATTGGGCGGAACACAGCCTTTAAGTAACATTTTTCCTTCGGTTTGAGCATCAATAAATTCTAAGTCTTTATTGATAAGTGTTTTTACAACCTGAATCAAATCATTAGTGTTTGCAGCCATTGCAACTCCAGAAGAACCTACAATAAAAATGTTTTCATTGTTTACTTTAAGTTCGTCTTTAATTTTAATATAATTTGTGTTTACTACTGTTGCAGCTTTTTCAATATCTGCTTTTGCTAAATTGCCATCAATTGCAATTCCTTTTGATATTCCTACATTTTCTGTCCAATAAGAAATAACTTTAAAGTCTCCTTTTTTAATGTTAAGTATTTCAATAATTGTCATTTTTATTCCTTTACTTCCAATTTCAATTCCTGCATATAAGTTGTTGTTTTGTCCAAAACTTGAAAATGTAGAAAATATAAACAAAAACGTAATATTAAGTAGTAGTTTTTTTAAATTCATTTAATGTATAATTAATTATTTAACAAATTGAAATTAGTGTACGCAAGATTACAAAATATAAATTAGATTTATGTTAAAATTATCTAAAATATTGTTTTTTAACGTCATATAGTGTTTTTAAACGAGTTTTTTTGTACTGAGAAGTATCAATAAAAAATATTTACGTTCAAAATATTGTTTTGGATTTTACCCAAAAAAAAGCGGCAATTCTTAATATTGAATTGCCGCTTTTTTATAAATATTTTATTTCAAATCGGTCAAAGCATCATTCATACTTCTGACAGCAGTTGCACTTTTTAAAAATAAATCTTTTTCAGAATCATTAAGATTTATTGTTAATATCTCTTCGATTCCGTTTTTTCCAATAATACAGGGCACACCAATACAAATATCAGATTGTCCATATTCACCATCAAGCATCACAGAACAAGCAATCATTTTCTTTTGATCATTTAAAATAGAATCTACCAAATAAGCTACTGATGCTCCTGGCGCATACCAAGCAGATGTGCCAAGCAATGCTGTTAGTGTAGCACCGCCAACCATTGTATCTGCAGCAACTTTGTCTAAACGTTCTTGTGATAAAAATTCCGAAACGGGTATTCCGTTATAAGATGCTAATCTGGTTAACGGTATCATTGTTGTATCACCGTGACCACCAATTACCATTGCAGAAATATCGTTAGCTGGCTTGTCTAGCGCTTGAGATAAATAAGTTTTAAAACGCGAACTGTCTAGCGCGCCACCCATTCCGATAATTCTGTTTTTTGGTAAACCTGTTGCTTTCAATGCCAAATAAGTCATTGTATCCATTGGGTTTGATACTATTACAATAATTGCATTTGGAGAGAATTCTAAAACATTTGTTACAACAGTTTTTACAATTCCT
>JAYVBR010000275.1:0-7233 GCA_043750395.1 Bacteroidota bacterium
AAAAATATTTATCACAACAATTTGAAGATTCAAGAGTTGTTTCAAATCCTAGGATTGAATTTTAGATATTAGATTTTAGATATTAAATTTCTTGTATCACTAAGCGCAGTCGAAATATTAAACTTTGTTTTGAACTATAAAAATTATGCAATTATTTTACAATCCAGCTATTCTGGCAACCGATGAAACTTTCTTTTTTGACAAGGAAGAAAGCAAACATATTATTAAAGTTTTACGTAAAAAAGATACTGATATTCTTCACGTTACTAATGGTTTAGGTTTTCTTTTCACAACTCAAATCACATTGGCATCGGATACGAAATGTACAGTCAAAATAGTAAATGTCGAACAAATCGAAAAACCTAATTTTCAATTGCATTTAGCAGTTGCACCAACCAAATTGAATGATCGATACGAATGGTTTTTGGAAAAAGCAACCGAAATTGGCGTTTCGGAAATTACACCAATTATATGTGAACATTCCGAAAGGAAATTCATAAAAACCGATCGTTTTGAAAAAATCATTCAAACGGCTATGAAACAATCCAATCAATGTTTTTTGCCAATTTTAAATGAACCAGTTGCATTTGGCACATTTGTTGCAAAACAATTCGTAGGTCAAAAATTGATTGCGCATTGCGAAGAAACCGACAAAAAATCGTTGAAAGAAACGTTAAAAATATATGAAAATATCACGATATTAATTGGTCCAGAAGGCGATTTTTCTTTTAAAGAAATTAATCTAGCAATTGAAAATAAATTCATTCCAGTAACTTTGGGCAACACAAGATTGAGAACCGAAACTGCTGCAATTGTTGCTTGTCATTCGGTTGTTTTTTTGAATGAAAATTGAATTAAATTCCAAATTAATCATTACATTTGATTAAAATTATAAATTTTTTACATTATGATTATTACTATTAAAAAAATACAAGTAAGACTAAAATAGAAAAATTATTATTAAACCTTTACAAACCAGTAAAAAAAGTGATTTCAGAAAATTTATAGGTAAGCTAATTATTGATTAAGACCTTGATGTTGCTGAATATCAAAAAAGTTTGAGAAATGAATGAAATTGATTGTTTTTTGGTTTATACAAAATTTTTAATCAATATTACCGAAAATAATTCTAGTGTTTTTTCCATTTTTAAATAATAATTTATGCATCTCGATAATAACAAAAATTGAATTATTAGGCGTTTTTAGCATAAATAAAACTCAAAAAAATAATGCTCAATAACTAATTTATGAATGTTTTATTATTGAAAAAATTTCTGAAGTTTACGAATAAACAATATTCTTAAAAAAAAATGTAAAATCAAACTCGCTGATGCTATCATTGCAGCAACAGCAATTGTTTATGAAATTCCACTTATAACTTTTGATGCTGATTTTAAACCAATTAAAGAACTAAAAATAATTTTCCTCGAAAAATAGCATTTCCAATCAATGAAAAAAATACAAATATTATTACTCCTTATTATACCATCAATCGGATTTTCGCAAGAAATTGCTTTATTAAAATATGCTGGTGGAGGCGATTGGTATTCTAATCCAACATCATTACCCAACTTGATAAAATATTGCAATGCAACCATAAGTACCAAAATAAAATCCAAACCAGGCCAAGTAGAACCGAGCAGTCCAGATTTATTTGGTTATCCATATATTCATATGACAGGTCACGGAAACGTAGTTTTTAGTCCGAGTGACGTTGAAAATCTTAGAAAATATATGACTTCAGGTGGTTTTTTACATATTGATGACAATTATGGAATGAATGAATACATCAGAAAAGAAATTAAAAAGGTTTTTCCTGATAACGATTTGGTCGAAATCCCAACATCGCATCCAATTTTTCTAAAACCGTTTCCGTTTCCTGCTGGTATTCCTAAAATTCACGAACACGACGGCAAAAAACCACAAGCCTTTGGAATTTTTATTGACAACAGATTGGTTTTAATGTATTCTTACGAAACCGATTTAGGCGATGGTTGGGAAGATACAGAAGTGCACAATGATCCAAAAGAAGTTCGAGAAAAAGCACTAAAAATGGGTGCAAACATTATGAATTATATTTTCAATAATTGATAGTTTAATTTAGCTTTTTAGCTGTTTTATTACGAATTGTTTAAAATAGTTAGAGTTTTCTTCAACAAAATAAGTTATCAACAAGATATTTGTCAAAATTCTACAAATAACTCAATAAAACGTATAGTTGAATGCATTATCAACAAACTATATCGTTTTCGTAAAATAAATTTTAACTGTTAAATTTTTTTATTTGACTTGGTAGTATAAAATTTTTTTGTAGAATTGCATTGTTGAAAAAATAACCAATTCAACATAAACAACCAAATTATGAAAAAATTATTATTAAGTGTATTTGCACTTACAGCATTCTATTCTTGTCAAAACAATGAAGTTTCAAATCAAGAAATTGCCCAACCAGAAGCATCAGCAATAGCTCACAGAGCTTGCGCCTCGCAAGATGTATTATCTAGACAACTAATAGCTGACCCAGATTTAGCAGAAAGAATGCAACAAATTGAGTCATTCACACAACAACAATTGAATAATGGTTCATTTAGATTACTAGCAAACGGTTCAATACAAATTCCTGTTGTTGTAAATGTTCTTTACAGAACAGCTGCTGAAAATATTTCAACAGCACAAATTCAATCTCAAATTGATGTTTTAAATAGAGATTTTAATGCTACAAATACTGATTTCGGATTAGTTCCAACTTTATTCGCTGGATTAAAAGCGAATGTTGGAATTTCATTCGTTTTAGACCAAGTTAGAAGAAAGGCTACAACCAAAACATCTTGGGGAACTGCTGATGCTATGAAAAAAACAGCAGGATTAACACCACTTTCACCAACAACAAAATTAAATCTTTGGATTTGCACAATTGGTGGTGGAATTTTAGGATATGCACAATTTCCTGGTGGTTCATCGGCTACAGATGGTGTAGTATGTGATTCAAAATATACTGGTACAACAGGTTCAGCGGCTTTCCCTTTTAACTTAGGAAGAACGGCAACTCACGAAGTAGGTCACTGGATGAATTTAAAACACATTTGGGGAGATGCTAATTGTGGTTCTGATTTAGTTTCTGATACACCATCAATGGATTCGCCAAATAGTGGTGTTCCAGCCTACCCAACTTACAGCACTTGCTCAGGAAATCCAGTAGAAATGACTATGAATTATATGGATTATACTGATGATAGAGGAATGTATATGTTCTCTAACGGACAAAAATCAAGAATGAATGCTTGTTTTGCTGTTGGTGGATCTAGAGCTTCTTTCAGAAATTTGTAATTTAAATTATAATAAATTAAAATCCTGTCTTTAAAGACGGGATTTTTTTTGTTATTTTTGTAAATAAATTAATAAAATGACAACCAACAATATCTCAAACGGAATTCTAAAAGCAGTTTTTTCTTTAATCGGAATTGCCATACTCTTATTATTTATCTATCAAATACAAACAGTAATTGTATATTTAATTGTTGCATTAATTTTAGCTTTGATAACTAATCCGTTGGTAGAATTTTTAAAGAAACGTTTGAAATTCAAAAATACATTGGCAGTTTCAATAACAATGATTTTTATTTTATTAGTAATTGTTGGCTTTATATTAATGTTTGTTCCGTTAATTGCCGATCAAGGCAAGAATTTATCATTATTAAATACTGATTCCATTCAGTCAAATGTTTTAGAATTAGTCAAAAAAATCGAAATTTATTTAGTAAGCCATAATATTGATGCTGGAAATTTATTGAAAGAATCTCATGTAACCGAAAAACTAAATTTTAATTTTTTGCCTAACTTTTTAAATTCAGTTTTGAACACAATTAGTAATTTTGGAATGGGAATGGCTTCGGTTTTATTTATTTTGTTTTTCTTTTTAAAAGATAAAATATATTTTATTATCGGAATAAAAAGAATTCTGCCAAACGATCACGAAGAAAAAATATTGAATTCTATTGATAAAATTCGTGAAATGCTAAGCCGTTATTTCATTGGCTTACTGATACAACTTTTTATAGTTTTTTTACTTTATATTATTGTATTGTTGATTTTTGGTGTCGAAAATGCTTTTGTAATTGCATTTTTGTGTGCAATTCTGAATATTATTCCATACGTTGGTCCATTAATTGGTTCGGTTTTGGCAGCAGTTTTAACAATGATTGGCAATTTGGGTGGTGATTTTCAAACTGAAATTTTACCAACAACTTTATATGTTTTGCTAGGTTTTACAATTGTTCAAGTTATAGATAATAATGTTTCTCAACCCATAATTTTCTCAAAAAGTGTCAATTCGCATCCGTTAGAAATATTTTTAATAACTTTAATAAGTGGATTTTTATTCGGAATTACTGGAATGATTGTTGCGATTCCGCTTTATACAATGCTAAAAGTTGTCGCCAAAGAATTTATTCCAGAAAACAAAATTATTCAACAAATTACTAAAGATTTGTAGTTTTGGATAGTTCTATTTTAAATAAAAATATTCAAGAATTTATAAATTCGAATATCGCAAACGATATTTCGAGATTGGCTTTGCAAAAAAATCCGTTTCCACAAATGGATTATTTGTATATTTTAAATCAAATTGCTACTAAATCTAGAGCTAAAGATAAATTACCAACTTTTTTTAATGCTAAAAATATAATTTTTCCAAGCAAAATTTCTTTAGAGCAAACTTCATCGGAAATTACAGCTAAATATAAATCAGAAATTGTTTCAGGTAAAAATCTTATCGATTTAACTGGTGGATTTGGTGTTGATGATATATATTTCTCAATAAAAATTAAATCCATAATTCATTGCGAAATCAATTTAGAACTTTCAGAAATTGTTGCGCACAACTTTAAAATGTTGAAAATTTTAAATATTATTTGTAAAAACGGAGATAGTTTCGATATTCTGGATACATTTAATGAAAAATTCGATTGGATTTATATAGATCCATCAAGACGAAATGATTTAAAAGGAAAAGTTTTTATTTTGAAAGATTGTTTGCCGAATGTTCCAAAAAATTTATCGTTTTATTTTAAATATTCTAATAATATTTTAATAAAAACAGCACCAATTCTTGATATTTCAGCAGGTTTGTTAGAATTATCAAATGTAAAAACCATTCATATTGTTGCCATCGAAAACGAAGTCAAAGAATTGTTATGGATTCTAGAAGTTGATTTTATTGGAGAAATTGAAATAAAAACAATCAATATCAATAAAAATATTGAAGAAAAATTTGATTTTATTTTGAATAAGAATCAAGAAATTTCGAATTTTAGCACACCACAAAAATATTTATACGAACCCAATGCAGCAATAATGAAATCTGGCGGTTTCAACGAAGTTGCTATTCAATTTGGTTTAAATAAGTTGCATCAATTTTCGCATTTATACACATCAAATGAAAAAAATAAATTTTGTGGCAGAGTTTTTGAAATTGATTTTTGCATTCCATATAATAAATCCGAAATGAGAAAACATTTCGAAAATCAGAAAGCCAACATCACAATTCGAAATTTTCCAGAAACCGTTGAAAACATTCGCAAGAAATTTAAGATAAAAGATGGCGGAAATCGCTATTGTTTTTTTACAACTAATGCAAATGACGAAAAAATAGTTTTAATTTGCACAAAAATTTAAAACCTCAAAATGAAGAATTTATTACTTATTGCTTTTTTATCATTCAATTTAACAATTTTCGCACAAAAACCTTGCGAAATTTCAGCAGACGTTACCGACAGTATCGGAACATATAAAACCACAAAAGATTATTTGGTTTTCGAGAAAAATTTTTCTCAAACCCACGATTATATCTATTTTTTCTTAGCTAAAACCGACGGAACTCCAACTTTGAATGTACAATTTATAAATAAAAGCGATGGATTTGTAAAAGCAAAATGTGTTGATAAAAATTCAAAATTGTATTTTAAACTCCAAAACGGAAAAATTATTACTATGATCGCAATTGATAAAGAAGATTGTGGTACAATGATTGCAGACGAAAAAAGAAATAATAACAGATTGTTAACCACTCAATTTTTATTTTTAAATGGCAGTTTAGAAGATTTAAAATCTTCACCAGTTTCATTTATGAAGCTAAGATTTTTAACTGGCGAAGAAGATTATGTTTTCACTAAAAGCTTAAAATCTGAAATGGATGGGTTGTATTACGAACCAGAAAATTATTTTATAAATTATTTGAAATGTATTGAATAATTTAACATTAAATATCAAATGTTTCACTAGTTACATTTCCATTTTTCGTTAGAAACTTTATCAATCAAAGCAGATTGCAAATTATAATGCCACCATTCTGAGTCTAATGAATTGAATTTAAAATTAATCATTATTGATTTTAAAAGTTTCCTATTATCTATAATTTTTTCAGATAATTTTAAATAATTGTGGCTTGCTTCCTCTCCAAAAAAGTCAAATTTAGTACCCATTTCGAGTTCATTTCCAGACAAATCAACTAATGATATATCAACTGCTCCACCTTTGTTGTGAATAGAACCTTTTGCAGGATTGGCGACATATTTAGGATTTGATACAATTGCCCACATTTTTTTTTGGACATCAAGCGGTCTATAACAATCGTATAATTTAATTTTAAAGCCTAATTTCATAAATGAATTATTCGCATTAATCAATGCTTTTACTGTTTTTAATCTTAAAAAACATTCTCCACAATCATATACTTTAGCTTTTAGAAAATTATCACTTGTTGCATATTTCATATCATAAACAAAGTCACTAGAATAATTTTTTAGATTAACGAAAGATGTATCATTGGTTTCGTTATTAATATGTTTTATATTTTCAGTTTTAACAACATAAGAATTTTCATTATTTGAAATAAAATTAGATTTTGATTTACATGAAAATAAAAGTAAAAGAATAAAAATAATTAAGTAATTTAAGTAGTTTTTCATAGTACAATGATAATTTAATTTTAAATCAAATAAAAATTTTTTAAACTAAATCAACTATCTATTTGACTTTTAAGTACTTTAAAATTTTAAAATTAAAAAGATTAAAATATTAAAAAAAAATGTTGCTATATATGTATTGAAACACTATATTTGCAACCGCTTAAAAGAATTATGTTCATTGAGTTTGGAGAGTTGCCTGAGTGGCCGAAAGGACATGTTTGCTAAACATGCGTATGGGAAACTGTACCAAGGGTTCGAATCCCTTACT
>JAYVBR010000276.1:0-7230 GCA_043750395.1 Bacteroidota bacterium
TTTTTGTTTTTTACTGCCTTTTTTCTAGGCTGTAAAAAATAAAAAAAGGTTGTGGTCTGTGGAACGGAGGAAGGAACGACCGACTGGAGCAGCGCAACGGAGCAAAGGGAACGACCGAAGTGAGACCGCTTTTTGCTCTGCTGTTTAGGATTAGGATTTCCCTTTTTAAATGGATTTTTAATTTTTAATTCTCAATTTTTAATTATCTAATTGGATGATATAAATTAATCGCATTTTGCAAAATTTCCAATTCGGTTTGTTTGTATTGGATTGTTGTCGATGCTCGTTTGTGACCTGCAAAAACTTGTACAATTCTAGTATCATTTTCCTTTTTTAAAAGATTGGCAATAACACTTTGGCGGATTTTTATAGGCTGGATTTTCTGATTTTCTTGGCGGTGGTTATTGATCATTCTATTGATTAAATTGGGCGTTATTTTTTGGGCATATTGTCCAATTACAAAACTATTTATTGCCTTGTTTTGGGTTTTATAATTCAACAAAACTTTTCTATCTTTTTGTAAATAATTCCAAAAAAGTAAAATCTGTTTGGCTTGCAATGGCAATGTTCTTGTGGTTTTATGCTCGTTTTCTTTAATGTAGATTTCGGCTTTCTCCAGGTTAATATCTTGCAATTCGAGTGCGCTTATTTCGCCAACTTTTAAACCTTGATAAATGAGTAAACTAATGATTACTTGGTTTCTTCTTTTGACTAATTTTGTATCGTTTTTAGCTAGATTTAAGAAGTTTTCTAAAGTTTCTGAACTGTATAAATTATCGACTTGGATTTGCTTGTTTATCTTGTCTTTTAAAAATAATTCACTACAAGGATGGTCGCCTCGAATGCCAATTTCTAATAAATAATTAAAGTAAATTTTTACGCCATATAAGTTTAGTCGAAGCGTTTTTGGATGTAAATTGTAGTTTTTGCGAAGATGTGCGATATAGTTTAAAACATCAGCGTAAGTTGCTGTTTCTGATTGATTTTGATAATAATCTGTAAATCTTTTTATGAGATATAAATTGCTTTTTAAAGTGCTTTTGCTGTATTTTTTTTCTAAATATTCTTCGAGTTTCATCTTTGCATTTCATTGATTTGATTTTGATTAATATGCGTATAAATTTCGGTGCTTTCAATATGACTGTGACCCAAAAAAGTTTGAACTTGTTCCAATTTCATTCCGTTTTCTAAAAGATGCGTTGCAATAGAATGACGTAAACTATGGATTCCGATTTTATTCAATTCTTCAGTAGAAAATTCTTGCCCAAAACTGGTTTTAATTATCAATTTTTTGAGCATTTTATTAAAAGTCCATTCTTGCATTCTTCGGTTTTCTATATTCAAAAAAACAATTTCGTTATCCGATTCTAAAAACATTTCTAAATCTTTAACTATTTGATTTGTAATTGGTATGACTCGTCTTTTGTTGTTTTTTCCTTTCTCTACAATGATTAAATTTTCTGTCAATCGAATGTCTTTTTTATTGAGTGCAACCAGTTCTGCAACCCGCAATCCGCAACCATAAGCAAGGTTTAAAATCGCTTTTTCTTGTTCATTACTCGCTTTGTATAATTCTTGAATTTGGTCTTGAGAAAAAATAATTCTCTCGACTTTTTGAGTAGGATTTTTTAGTTTTAAATGCGATGTTGGACTGGTTTTCAATCTTTCGATTTCTAACAAATAACCAAAATATTGTTGCAAGTTGCGCAGGTTTTCATTAATGGTTTTCAGTCCTAAATTGGTATCGTTTTTAAGGCTTTTTCTGTGGCTGATATAGTTTTTGTAATTGTCAATTTCTAGCTTTGTAATTTGCTCTAAATCATATATTTGATAGCTTTCGAGCCAACTAAAAAACGCTTTCAAAAACAAATATCTCGTTTGACAAGTTTTACTATTAAATCCTAAAATAAGTAAATGTTTTCTATAATTTTCGGCTTCTTCTTGGTAGATTTTATTGTGAATTTTGTGTATGCTTGGTCTTCCCATCTTATGACCTTTTTAGTTGTACTGAATCAAGTTCAGTATAAATATGATGCTTTTTGCTTACTCAATATTTTGGAATTAGGAACGCTAGACTATTTTTTAACTAAAAACCTATATTTAGCAATACTTAACAAGGTTTTCTAGTGTTCCTTTTGTGTTCCCTAACGTTCCACATTATTTATTCTCTTGTCGTAGTTGGTCAATCTGTAGCATCAAAAAATCTTTTATTTCTGCTCTCAATTTCTGATAATTATCCCAATAACTTATTTTATATCTGATGCCTTTGTTACTAAATCCGCCTACTTGCTTGATATATTCTAACTCCAAAAGTGTTTGTATGTTTCTAAAAATTTGCGTTTTACTAATGTTTAAATTTTGTCTAATCTCTCTTAAAATAAATTCTTCACTTTCATTTTTTACAAATTTCTTTAATCTCTCAAAAAACTGTCTCAAACTCCCGTCCAATTCATCAACTTTTAAAACTATACTCTCGAATAATATTTCGGTGGCTTGTTCAATATCTTCGATTGTGGTTATCAATTTTCCGTCCGCAGTTTGTTCTCTTTGGTATTGATTTATAAACGTAACTTGCTTAATTACTGCTTGATACATTTCGTTTAATCGTCTTATTTTATGTACTTTTTCGGGTAATTGTAGTTTGGTTGCATATGGATTTATGACTTCATAATACTTTAAACTTCTGACTATTTGCTGAATAAAATTTACTGCGATCTGTTTTTCTTTCGGGTCAATTTCTCCTGCGTTTCGTTTGTTTTGGTGCGTGATTATTCTTTGGGTTTGTTCTTTTGATTCATCAACTGCTATTAAAAAACTTCTGCTCATATTATCTTCGTAAGTCTCGCCTTTGGTCGTTGCTGATAAACTAGAAAATTGTCCTTTCACTTCTTTTCTGGTCGATTTATTATTGCCTTTTTTATCTTTCATCGATACTGAACTACTCAAAAATTGATTGCTTATAAGTTCCCGAAGCGCATACAAAGCCTCTTCTTTTAGTCCATCTAAATCTTCAATAATGATAATTTTTCTGAACAAATCGAACTCGCCCCAATTGTACAAACTGCTTTCGGTTATTCTTGTAAATCGAAGTACATCTTCTCCTGGCATTAAGTCCGCAATTGAACCAATAATATGCGTTTTTCCGCTTCCTGAACTTCCTTGTACAATCCCGTGAATTGGGCTTTTATTCATATAACTAATGATTATTAAGAATAACAATAACCTCGAGTTTTCCTCTCCAACTATTCCCGATTTGCCGATTTGTTCGTTTAATCTTTTGAGTAAATTTTTGGTTTTTAAGAAGTCGATTGCATTTGTAGAATTTGGTTTTACTACTTTTTCTTCAGTAGATTTTATTGCTTTTTTATCCTCAGTAATTTTTGGTTTTTGTTCTTCTTTTAAAATATTTCCTATCGCTTCATCTGAAAATAAAAAGGATTTCCGTTGTGCTAAAAGTTCGGTTACTATTTCATTTTCGTGCAATTGTAAGGTTTCGTTTATGTCTTTGTTTGGTAGTTTTAAGGCTGTAATTTTGATTCTTTTATATTCGCTCATAAACATCGCTCCATATTTATTTACGGCTTCTTTTCCTGCTTCATCGTTATCAAAACAAAAAATAATTTCTTCTAATTCTTTTAAATCTTGGATTGCTTTTTGTATTTCTTCGTTTAAACCATTTGTTCCGTAACAAGCTATTATTGAATAATTTGTATTGATTTCGTCGATTTGTAATAATGAAGCTGCATCGATAATACTTTCGGTTAAAATGAGTTTTTTAGTTTCGGGTTTTGGATAGTTTGGATAAATTCCTATTCTATTTTTTAAGTAAAAATGCTTGGATTCTTTCTCGTTTAAAGTGCTTCTAAAATACAATCCTGTTACTTGATTTCCTTTATTTCGAAGTGCAAAACAAATACCATATTTCCCAAAAACGTTATAAGCCAATTCTCCTGTTCTGCCTTTATTTCCTTTGTCGATTAATAATCCATATTCTAAACATTGATTGATTAGTGTTTCTTCTTTTCGTGTGCCGTGGTGGAATTGTCCTGCATTATAACCAACTTCTATTTTTTTAAAGTCTAGATTTCGGGTTTGCAAATAGTCTTTTGCTGGTTTAGAACTGTGAACCGAGTTTTTAAAATATTGAAATATATTTCCCAAAAACTGCTCTCTTGATTGTACTTCTTTTGTGTTTTTGCTGTTTGGGCCTTGGTTGTTGCCCAAAATTTCTTGGGCTTTCAAAATAGCTTCGTGTTTGGTTGTGTTTTCTTTGTGCATCACAAAATCTATCACATCTAGGCTTTTACCGTGGGTTTTGCAGTTGGAACTAAAACAATAGGCTGTTTGGGTTTTATAATAAACTTGCATACTCGGGCTTTTATCGTCGTGGAACGGACAATTTAATTTGTTGTTTTTATCGGGTTTTAATCCGTAATAATGCAAGACGGTCGATATGGTGAGTTGGGTTTTTATTTGTGTGATTTCCATTGTTGAAAAGTTTTTCAATTTATTAAATATGACTTATAAATCACAAATGTAAATAATCAATCTTATTTGACCAAATTTATTTTACTTGTTTATGACTTTTAAATCTTGTAAATTTGCTTAATCAATGACTTTACAGGCATTTTTAATACTTATAAATATGGAACTAGGACAAAATATAATGTTAATCAGAAAGAAAAAAGGTTTATCCCAAGCAGATTTAGGTAAAATTATTGGTACTTCGGGAGACGTAATTGGACGTTACGAGCGTGGAGATATTAAACCCTCGATTGAAGTTGTAGAAAAAATTGCAGAATCATTTGAAGTTTCGATTGATTATTTAGTAGGCAAAACAACTATTATTGTAGATAAACAGGCAATTGAAAGACTTGAAAATATTACAAGTTTACCAAATGACAAACAAGATTATATTTTTAATCTCATTGATATGTGTTTAAGAGATTTTAAAAATAAACAGGCATACGCCATTTAAAAAATAAAATTATGGAAGCAATTAATATTACCGCTTTTACAAATGATAACTCTCAAATAAGCGCAATTAAGGCTGTAATGAAAGCCTTTAAAATAAAATTCGAGATATCTAAAGTCGAAAACAAACCTTATAATCCAGAGTTTGTTGCCAAAATTAAAGAAAGTAAGCAACAATTTAAAGATGGAAATTTCTCAACTCTTTCTCTTGATGATATATGGAAGAACGACTAAAATATTCCCAAAAAGCCCAAGATGATTTACAATACTGGAAGAAAACTAATAATATAGCAAATCTTAAACGCATTCGTAAACTGTTGGAATCTATTCTTGAAACGCCTTTTACTGGTATTGGAAAACCCGAACCGCTAAAATATGATATGGCTGGTTCTTGGTCTCGTAGAATTAACATTGTCGATAGACTGGTTTATGAGCTTCAAGATAATGATGATGTCTATATTTATTCTATGAAAGGGCATTATGATTAACAAAAAAACGAGCATTTACGCTCATTTTTTCTTATGTCTGACTTGTGTTATTTAAAAACTCGCACTAGTAACAATGTTTACTTATGCTCGGACTGTCTGTAAGACTTTAATTTTTTGGCAACTAATTTAGCAAGTATTGTTATTATAATCAAAAAAACAATACATTGAGATAGAGTAAAATAATTTATAATTATATAAGTAGTATGAATACTAAAATTAGTGTTTTTAAATCTGAAAGTGTATCCTGCCAACAGAATTATTAATGAAATTAAAAAATATTTTTTCATTTTATTTGGTTTTATCTTCGTCTAAAAAAAATGCGTTATATAATGTAAATTTGCCAAGTTCAACATTACCAAAACAAATATCGTTTAAAATAATGTCTGATAAATTCTCGGGAAATTTTTTATATCCAATATTAGCTTCGATAATTTTAACTATAAATTCAATTTCATTATCATATTTTATTTCAATCTCTTTATTTCTTTTAGGTAATGTTAACCACTTATATGGCTCTATAGAAATTTCATTTTCAAGTATATAAATTGAAAAATGATTTGTTAGTAAACTAATATTAATGCAAAATTTAATTAATTTATTTTCTTCAAAAATATCAAGTTCAAATGAAAAGCATCGATCTTGCCAGTCTAAAATTGACATATCATTGATTTCATTAAAAAAAATATTCTTTTTAAACTCATCAATTAAATTTAATATTTTTTCGTTATTCTGGTTATTGTTTAAAACCTCTTTTAACCTTTTAAATTCTTTTGAATTAGAGTATTTTTTACTCTCATCAGGAACAAGATTTTTAGGAAAATAAAAGTATGCCAGATTAATAAAATCTAATTTATTCATATTTAATTAAATATACTGATTAATATTAATCATCAAAAAACCAATTTGCTTTGTATTGAGTTGGAACAACATTATAACTATTAGCATTAAAATTTACTCTACCGCCAGGAATAAATAAAGGGTAATTATGGATAAGTCTCTCTCTAAAATAAGAACTTACTGTTATTGCTGGTACCGCAGTATCTCCATATTTGTTAACCGCTGCCTCCATTGAATATTTTAAAGCTTTGGCAGATAAATAAGCAGCTGTTTTTGGGTCTACCCCTGTATTTCCTTTATTTAATAAAGTTGGTGTCCCAAATAAAATTGCTTGAGGGAAGCTTATGTTTCTTAATGAAATATTATGTTTTGCATCAAAAAGAGCAATGTAAAAATGTATGTTTTCAACTGCAGCTTGCTGCCAATTACTGTCGCCTTTAGAAATAAAATTAAAACTATCACTACTCGGTCCTGCATCAACTGTGATTAAATTACCAACAGAAACTAAACTATCTGAAACTGGAGAGAATCCATTTAATACTGCATAAGTATTATAAAGTCCAAAAATTTCACTGCGATTTGTTGTTGTATAAGTATTTGCAGCAATATGCCCAGCATAAGATTGAGCAAATTGATTGGCTTCTGACCCCCAAAACACACCACCACCAGAACTATAACTTGCATTTCCAAAACTGCTATGACCTCTAGAATATTGGTTGGCATTTGCAGTTTGCCCTGCCATTCCGTAAATAATACTGTCTGCACCCGACGGGTCACTGTTTATTATCGGGTTTCCATCAAAGGCATTATAAGGACTTTGCGAAAAATGAGTAACAGGGTCAATACAAACAAACTACTACTCAACATTCGCCTCGCCCGAGGCTTTCCTTTTCAATCAAGAACGTACTTTTTCATTTTCCTTTCGTCAACA
>JAYVBR010000277.1:0-3106 GCA_043750395.1 Bacteroidota bacterium
TATAATTTTCCAGTTGCACTAGAAGGCGCTTTGAAACTTAAAGAAATTTCTTATATTCATGCAGAAGGTTATCCTGCTGCCGAAATGAAACATGGGCCAATTGCATTAATTGATGAGAGTATGCCTGTTGTTGTAATTGCCCCACGACAAGGTCATTATGACAAAGTTGTGAGTAACATTCAAGAAATTAAATCTCGTTCAGGAAAAATTATTGCTGTTGTAACCAAAGGAGATACGCAAGTTAAAGAATTAGCCGATTATACAATAGAAATTCCAGACACTTCAGATGCGCTTTCGCCATTATTGACTACAATTCCGTTGCAATTATTATCTTATCATATAGCAGTAATGCGAGGTTGCAATGTCGATCAGCCCAGAAATTTGGCTAAATCGGTGACAGTTGAATAATATAACTTGTAATTTAAAAAACCCATTTGATTATTTTTCAAATGGGTTTTTTTTATCAGCTAAAAAGAGTCACTTATTTAAAATAATTATAAAGTTTAAACATAACAAAATAATTTTTATTCAATTATTGTGTTTTGTTCTAAGATTTTACCCAATTCTGTTAAATTGAGTGTGGGTAAATTTATTGGTTTTATACCTGATAAATTAGATAATGTCGATATATAGGCTCGAATATAAGGGAATAAAAGTGCTGGTGCATTTACATAAAAATAGTTTGACATATTTTCTAAAAGATTTTCTTTCGAAAAACTAAAATTTCCAATAGCAATAACATCAATCGTAATATTGTTTGATTTATTATTAATTTTGGTTTTTAATGTTAAATTATATATACATTCTTCTTTGTTTATGTGTCCATTTAATTCGAAATCAATACTTAAATCATCATCTCCTTGATTTAAAATTTCTATAAATGATTTTTGAATTCTGTAACCATTAAATTGAAAAATTGAATTATTCATATCTATGCTGCTAATGCAAAATTACCTTCACCTGAATGCTGGAATGTTTGATTGTAATTATTAAAAATTGGTTCTGTTATTATGTAATTATTTTTAAAACAAATACTTATATTATTATTTTCAAAAGTAAAAGTTGGATTTTTAATTTTAACAATTGAGTTTTCGGATATAAAAACCAAATTATCATTTGGATAGATTGTATTAAAATTTTCAGTTAAAATTATTTCTACTTCAATGAACTCATTACTTTCGAATGTAGATATAGGATTTACCTCTATAATATGAGAAAGTCGATTAGGTTTAAATTCATATTTGATATTTATTTTGCTAAATTTATTATAAATTTTTGCTAATTCATTTTCTAAATAACTTTTTGAAGTCATAATTGGAATTTTGTTTTAATTTCATTTAAGATTTTTCTCCCTAAATCAAAAGCATCATCACTATTGATAGAGGTCATTACTATATTATCATAATCTGCTGTTTCTCGTAATTCTTTCAATTCTAGGATTTTTCTTTTTAAAATTTGAGACTCACATTGACTGTACCCTTTTGTTTTAATTTCATCACACAACAAATTAATTAAAAAAGCGTGAGAATTAAATGTGCTTAATCTACTTCGACTTTAATAATCATCATAGGTAATATTTAGATGGTTTTTAATTGTGTATTTCATTTTTTGAAATAAACCATAATAAGAGCAATGGATACTAGAGTGATGGTAACCTTCTTTTTTTAAAAGTTCTGCCGAAATAAAACTTAAATCTGATTTATTTTTTAGATTACTCAAGGGAATTTTAAATATTTTACTAATATATTTAATAAAACACTAAATACTAGTATTTAATATTAATTTTTTAAAACAAATAATTCTATAAACTCGCTTTCTGTTTCAATACAAAATTATTCGATTGCAATTCCAACAATTCAGTAGCATTTCTGCGTTGCAAATCGTACATTTTTTTATCTTCCGATATGTCTTCATAAACTTTATCGTGCATTAATGAGTTGGTTTTTATCAATAAACTTCGTTGGTAACGGTCTTGTTCTAATGTCGATTTTAAAGCTGCCTCGGTATCTTCGAGTTTGAAATCATATTCTCCTTTTGGCGATAATAATTTTGCAATAATTGGCGACGTTTCGATTGCCAAAAACAACAACATTATAAAAAAAGATGGCAACCAAGGCAACTTATTCAAAGCATTTATTCTAGCCATTAGTCCATCGAAACCATCAATTATTGGTTGTGTTTCGGTAACTTTTTTATCCAAATCGGCTTGCAAAGTTTTTGTTTTGGCTTCTTTAATTGCGATTTTTGCCAAATTGGATTTCATTAAAGTATCGAGTTCTTTTTTGGCTAAATCGTGTTTGGCAATTTTTTCTTTAAAAACTGGTCCTTTGCCCAATTTTTTGGTTCCTGCTGTTCCTTCGGCTTCTTTAATATAAGTTTCGTAATAGGCGTTAACTTCTTTCTCTTTTTTAGAAATATCAGATTTTAAACTATCAATTTCTGCTTTATTTTTATCTAAATCGGATTTGAAATAATTGGCAACTTCTTTTTTATTGACCAAAGCCATTGCGTTTTTTTCTTTCAATAAAACGGTATTGATTTCTTTTTCAAAAATTTTAATTTCTAATGGTTTCGATATTACAATTGCAATAATTATTGCCAAAACAATTCTAGGAGTTGCTTGACCAAATTCTGACCAAAAACCATTGGTTTTGCGAATTGTCGAAACAATAAAACGGTCGAGATTAAAAATTAATAATCCCCAAATTAGACCAAAACCCATTGCAATAAACTCGTTATCGAAAACTGTAAACAACGCATAACTCGCTGCAATAAAAGCCATTACTGCTGTGAAAAAAACAGTGGCGCCAATTCCTGCAAACTTGGTTTGTTCGCCTTGGGAACAATTTTCGAGCAAATTTCTATCGGCTCCTGAGCAAAGTATAAAAAATTGTTTTAACATAATGATTTGTAGTTAATTCGATTAGATGATTTCTATAAGTACAAATCTCAAGCCAAATGTTACAAAATGTTTAAAAACAATAAATTAATTTTTTATTCTGGCGATTCAATCGATATTGGCAGTTGATAAGTACAACGAACAGGTTTTCCATCGTTAACAGCTGGCGTCCATTTTGGCGATGTTTTCACAACTCTTATAGCCTCA
>JAYVBR010000278.1:0-15785 GCA_043750395.1 Bacteroidota bacterium
AATATTGCATAGCCTTTGTTACGGAAGATTTTTTTGAAGTAAGATTGGCGAAAAAGAAAAAGTTTATTGGGCTATTTTAAACTTATAAATGGTATAATACCAATTACTTCGGTGTCATCATACAAGGCTTTAAAATTTTCTTGTATTGCGACAGATCCATTATCGGTAATCGACAAATAAGATTTTCCATTTTATTGCCACAGTTTCTAAATTATACCATTTAGATTTATAAAAAAGCCTAAAAAACTTAATTATTTTTTGTCAAGACAAGGATAAAAAATATTGCATATTTTTTGCTATGGAATATTTTTTTGACGAAAGATTGGTAAAAAAGAAAAAGTTTTGGGGCTTTTTTATAAATCTAAATGGTATAACTTGTGGTAAATAAACCGACATACAAAAAAAATTATTCAAATTAATAAAAAATCCCGAAAACTAATTTTCGGGATTTTCTATTTCAATCAAAATTTTAATTTTTAGTAATTAAAATTTCCTCTATTATCTTCAATATCAGCATCAGATTTCAATGCAGTCATTGCTCCATTTGCAGCATTTGCATTTTGTTGTTTTACTTTTGCAATAAAAGGTTTCAAATCTGACAATGCTGGTGCTTTAACAACAGCTTTTGTTCTGATTACATAAACACCCGAATTTCCGTCGATAGTTGCAGAAGTCTTGTTAGCAGCAGTTCCGAAGGCCATTCCAACAACTTTGTATTCTTGTCCAGCATTTGGAATAGATGGATTTGCCATAGTCAAATCAATTGCAGTTTGAACTGTTGTCGCATTTGCTTTAGCAATAGCTTCAATCGAACCTTTCATTTTTGCTTTGATCATTTCGGCTTTTTTCTTGTTTCTAACAATTGGCTCGATTTGAATTTTTGCATCTTCGATTGACAATAATCCTTTTACGTTTATTTTTTTCACAGTTGCAATAACTTGCCCAACATTGGCAATATCGAATCTTTTTATTTCTCCAACTTTAGCATCTTTACTAAAAGCCCAACGAACAATTTGTCTCTGGTTTCCTAAAGCTCCAACGTTTTCATCCAAAGCTTTGAATTTTACTACTGGCGCAACTGTCAATTTCAATTCCTTTGCAGCAGTATCAAATGTTTTATCATTGGCTTTCATTTCGAAAGTTGTAGCTTTAGTATAAATATCTTCGGAAGTTTTTTCAGAAGGTGCAATTTTTCTAGACAATGTAGCTAAACGAACGCCATCTTGCTTGTCAGTAATATTAATAATGTGGAAACCAAAATCTGTTTCAACCAATCCGATTTTTCCAACTGGATTATTGAAAACAAAATCGTTGAATGGTTTAACCATTTGACCTGGTCCAAAATATCCTAAATCGCCACCTTGTTGAGATGATGAATCATCAGAAGCTGTAAAAGCGGACATCATAAAACTTGAAGGATTGGCTTGAACTTGAGCAAAAATCTCATCTGCTTTAGCTTTAGCTTCTTCTTTGGTTCTTTTTTCTTTTTTATTTGGAACAGATGTTCCTTCATAACTAATTAAAACGTGACTTGCTTTGGCAGAAATTCCTGATTTTCTTCCTAAAGATTTAGAAACGCTATAAAATTTTCCGTTCATATAAGGTCCAAAAGTCGAACCTGCTGGCAAATTATACAATTGTTCTGCAACTGCTGTTGGCAAATCTTTTTTAGCAACATAAGTTGAATCATAAGGTGTGTCAGAATATTCATTTACAAATGCAATCGGATTGCTTGTTGAGTTAAAACTACCTAACGAATCGCCAGGTTTTCCGTTCAATAATTCGTTTACTTGCGCTTTCATTTCAGACTCATCAGTAGTTGATGGTTTGTCTTCCATCAAAACGTAATTAATTTCGCGAGATTCTTCGGCCTTGTATTTTTTCTCGTTGGTTTTCATAAAAGCAATCAATTCTTCGTCGGTAACTTTTACTTTATCGTCTTTTATGCTTGTAAATGGGACTGTAACATAATCAAATGATACTTTATTAGTTTCCATTTCGTATTTCATTTTACCATCGGCTTTGGTTGTATTGAAACCGCCTTTAAGCATTGCAAAATAGATTTGAATTTTTGCATTTGCAGCAGCTTCGGTTTGTGCTGTTTTATACAATTCTTCGTTTCCTGGATTGGTTTTGAAATATTCTTGAAGCTTCGCTAAACTAAAAACACCTTGTTCATCTTGAAAAGTTTTGTTTCCACCAATGTTTTGGTTGTTTTTTAAACCATCAATAATTTGTTTCTCGCCTGCGCGAATGCCTAATTTTTTGATTTCTGCGTTAATTAATGCTATTGAAACTTCTTGGTCCCAAACTTGGTTAACTGCTTGAATGTTCGATGTTCCACGACCACTTTTTTCAACATTATTAACTTTTTCGTTAAAAGATTGAAAAAGAATATTTTCGCCATTTACAGAACCAATATCTTTAGATGATTGTGTAAAATTTCCTTTTGTGAAAAGATCTTGCGCTACGAATGCGAATAAAGACAAGGCTATAACAGCTATTAATAATGCCGAGCGTTGTCTAATTTTTGCTAAAATTGCCATTTTTATTATTGTTAAATTTTATTCAGTTTGCGAAAATACAATTATCTATCAAATAATTATAATTGTTGGGTTTTATTTTTAAATTTTTTTTAAATTTTATGATTTTTTGAATAAAAAAACAATAGTTTTCGTTCAAAAAAACAAAAAACGCTTGCGCAAGATGTTCTAAAACTACAATTTCTTGTTTCTATCTTCGTAACGTTGTGCAAATCGTCGTTTAAAATAAAACATAAAAATGGCACAACTAGCCAAAAGCAAACTTATCCAGAAAACTTCTCCACTTTGAAATTTTTTGAAAGCATCGACTAAGAAAAGAATTGCAATTAATAAATAAAAGTATTGAAAATATTTGATGTAACTTTTCATTTGAATGATTTTAGAATTGAAATTTGAATTAAAATTGTCATTAAATTTATTTAGCACTTTGAACTTCGCCAGACAATTTTTGCGTATTCATTATTTTAAAATCTTTGCTAAAATCGACACCTTCGCCATTTAAACTTCCTGTTGGAGATGTAAAACTGTATTTTTTATCTGTAAAAAACCATTCGGCTTTTTGGTCAAAATACAATTGTTGGGTTATCATTTTTTGACCTTCTTCATTTGTAATAACAACATTTCCAATCAAATCGATAACTTGAGTTCCTTTAAAACTTATTGCTTTGTTAGATTTTACAAAAGTTTTTTTTCCTTTTATGTCATACATTGTCAAATCTATTCCTTTTGGGAAACTCGTAAAAGGATATTCAACTGTTGCATAATCGAGCATTTTCGGACTCAATAAAACCGATTTTATTCTTCCTGAATCGGTATATTTTAGGTTGAAATCTTCAGCTTCGCCACTTGGAACGAATTCTGAGAAATTTATTTTTTGAACTTCTTTAAAATTACTTTCGCAAGAAACAATTTGCAATATTAAAATTGTAAAAACAAAAAACAGAAATAAATTATTTAAATTTTTCATTAATTCTCTGGAATTTCGATAGTTTGATTGAAAAAACAGTCAAAAGTAAGTGTTTTTCCGGCCAAACCCGATTTTGAAATTTCGGCTTTATTTGGCACTTTAAGCAAAAAAGCATCTGCTTGTTTTTTAGTTGAATTTTTCAAATAAGGTTCTGCAATTCCAGCTTTTTCGGTAGTCGAAGCTATTAACCAATAAATGGCTTTTTTCTCGAAATCGGTTTTTGCACAATCATCAATACTCGATTGGTATAATTGTGCCAAAAACAAATAAGATTTACCTGAATTTGGATTCAATGCTATAGATTTATCAATATATTCTTTAGCTTTTATATTGTTGCTTGTTCCATAAATTGTTGATGCTATTGTGAAATAAATACTGGCTTTTTCAATCAAATTGGTCTCTAAATTTGCAGATTCATTGAAAAATTGCTCTGATTCAGAAAATTTGTTTTTAGAATTAAATAAGTATCCTAAATATAAATTTGATTTAGATGTCGGATTTATTAGGTTCGATTGAACAACAACTTTAGCAAACATTTCATTTGACAAGCAATATTTAGAAAACATTTCGTCAGAAACAAATTTCAGCCAAGAATCATTGTTTTTATTAGTTTCGTATAAGCTAGATGCGTAATTGTTTAGATTTTGACAAGTCAAATAGGGCTTCAAAAGTTTTTTTGTAGCATTTTGAATTGTTTTGTAAGACAACAAATCATCAGAATTATTTTTCAAATTAGTTTCGTCAATTCCAGAAAGAATTTCGGTTTTTTTCTTTTCGGTAAGTTCAAAAATATTATTGTTGATTGCTTTTTGAATGTTTGAATTTCTTGAATCTATTTCGATAAATTTCGAAATTAAATCTTCAGTTTTAATTTTAGAACCGACTTCAACTGACTTGTAAATAAGCAATTCTAAATAAATATAAAACAATCTTGGGTCAACAAAACCTGTTTTTTTGGTAGTGAAATTTCTATCTAAAATGTTAAAAATTTCTTGTTTTGTACCTATATTATTATCATATAAATGAATTGCTTTTTTGATGTCGTTTCCATTTTTATTATTTGGAAATTTTTTATCATATAAATCATAAACTCTAATTAAGTTTTTTACCGCAATAGTTTTTTCAGATTCGTTTTTGGCGATTTCTAAATTGTGATTAAATATTTTTTCGGAATTTAAATAAAATTTTTCATTGGCTGATGGACAACTTTTGACAACTTGATTGAAAATTTTTTCAGCTTCAAAAAATTTATTCTCTAAAATTAAATTATTAATATTTGATTGATTTTCAATACAAAGCTTTACATTTTCTTGCCCTTGAACAATCAATGAAAAAAATGAAAAAAGTAAAATAATTATAATTTTCACGATTTCTAATATTTAATCAAATTTACGTTTATTAAACCATTTATCGTTTAAAGACAAACCAATAATTAAGTTTTGGTAAGTTTCTGTTACCAAGCCGCCTAATTTTGTTCCACGTTTTCCGAATTCGAAACCAATATTCAGGTTAGATATTGATCCACCCAAAGGCAGTCCTAATCCTAAAGAGAATGTTTGCTCGTTAATTGATTTTCCGTTGATAATAAGTCCTGAATTTTGATAATTAAATCCACCACGATAAGTTACTCTTTTAAAATAACTTGTGAAAGAATTGTATTTTGGAATAAAAAAACCACCAATTTTATATTGATTTGCGTTTTCATATTTGGCATTACTTATATTATTGAATATATTTCCAAAATTGGTGTTGTTTTGGTTGACTAATTCTAAACCAATTTGCCATTTTCTATTTTCGCCAAATCCAAATCCAAGCGATAATTTACTTGGTAATTTTACTTGAGATTCTGGTGCAGCTAAATTTATAAAATCTTCTGAGTCACCGTTTGTCTGGAGATATTCTTGTCTAAACAAAACACGCTGGTTAATAAAATTTAAATTTGTTGATGGAGTAAAATTCAATCCTGCCGAAATCTGTATTTTAGATTTGAATTTCGAATTGTACATTAATCCAGCCGAAAAACTTACTCCGCTTGCCACCGATTCATTAAATTCTCTTGTTGCATATTGAATGTTATTAAATCCGGTTGAACTATTTGTTGTGATTTTCCCAAAATTAGATTCAACATTTATACCTGCACTTATTTGAGGTGTAATATTGTATCCAACACCTAAAGATAATTTATTTATACCACCAGTTCCAATAAAAGATTTTGCTGCAATGTTAACAGTTGGATTTGAATTCAAAATATTATAACCAACTGATGTATAGGGCATTAATGAGATACTTACTCCAAATTTTCCTACCGGAAAACCTAAAGCCAAATAATCTATTGATGTGTTTTTAGATTTACTTTGAGAAGTACTTGTCGCTAAATTAGTTTCACTTGTAATTCCTCCGATATTGAAAGTTGTGTATAATAATCTCGATAAAGATGCTGGATTTTGAAGATTTAAATGAATACTATCTCTTAAAAAACTTAATCCACCCATTGAACGATTTTCAACTGTTCCTTTAAATTTAATATCGCCAATTCCGTAAAACGAATAGGCCGAGGAAGTACTGTTTTGACCAAAAGCAATGATTCCAACAAATAAGCAAAAACTTGTAACAATTTTTTTAATCATTTTGATTTGTATATTGATAAATAAGATTCAAACTTTCTAACAAAAAATTTGAATTGGCAAATATGGTATTTTTTAATCGTTTTGCCAAAAAATCGGCATCGCCACCAGTTAAAATTATTATAAAGTTTGAGTTATTAGCTTCAAATTGATTTACAAACCCACTAATTTCGTTTATCAAACCAAATACAACTCCAGAATGTATAGATTGTGAAGTCGAGTTTCCGATTAATCCGTTTGGATTTTCAATGGTTAATAATGGCAATTTCGCTGTAAAATTGTTTAAAGATTCATATCGCAAACGCAAACCAGGAGAAATTGCACCGCCAAGATATTGATTTTTATCATTTATATAATCATAAGTTACACAAGTTCCTGCGTCAATAACCAAACGGTTTTTATTAGGATAACCCAAGACAGCACCACAAGCAAGAACCATTCTATCTATTCCTAAAGTTGATGGAGTGGTATATAGATTTTCGAACGGAAAATGAGAAAATTGATTTATAAAAATAACATTTGTAAGTTTTTTTAGCTCTAAAAAATGGGATTCTTCTATTTTACCGACCGAAGAAACTATCAAATTATGAATATTTGAATATTTTTTTAAAATATTTTCAATGTTTTTTACAAAATCTTCTTTATAAAAAACAATTAATTCTTTAAGTGTATTCTGCTCAAATACAGCACTTTTAATTCTTGTATTTCCTACGTCGATAGCTAAAATCATATAAAAAGTTTATGATGCAAATCTACAAAATGATTTTTTTATAAAAATTGTTTTGTATAAATAAAAAACAATACTATATTTGCACCCGCATTGAATTCAATTTATTGATTTCAGCAAGGTACCTTAGCTCAGTTGGTAGAGCAATGGACTGAAAATCCATGTGTCCCTGGTTCGAACCCTGGAGGTACCACTTACAACCCTTAATTTCATTATGATTTTAAGGGTTTTTTGTTTTTAGGGTGCTTGTGAGGGTGTTTTTAAAATTACAATTAGTTATTCTTAATCTCAAATTAACTTTACTGAAACTCAATATATAGTTTTTTTTGAAAATATGAAAGTGAGGTACTGGGTGCAAAACTTTAACTATTTTTTACTACATCAATTTCCTCATTCGTCAAGTCATATAATTGATAAACCAAGTTGTCTATATTTTTTTTAAGTTACTCTTATTAACTGGCTTATTATTCAAAATATTTAAAATCATCAACCAACTTTTGATAAATGGCTTCTTTTACTTTTCTTGTTTTTTCGATAATAACAGCAATTTTTTCTAATAAATCGCGATTTTCATTGATTTTTGCATATTTTTTTATTTGAATTAATCCACTGTTTTTGGTAACAAAATCAGAGTAATCAAAATATTTAAAATAAGCCTCGTAATGCAAACCTGCATTTTGGGGATATGGTGAAATTGATATACATACTAGACTTAGGATCAGGTGTCGCAAGGCGTGTGGTTTAGAGTCCTATTATTCGCACAAAAAAACGCAATTAATCAGTTATCAATTAGTTGCGTTTTGCGTTTTAAAATGTTAGTCAGTATTTAGTCAGTAATTTCAAAAACCTTAAAATTATTTTTGTTTTCATTGGATTTATTGACTTTTTTGAATTGTATAAAAATTATTGTATTTATTGTTTTTTTAAAGAATTAATCTTTGATTACTTTTATGTTTTTCTAAAATATTAACAATATCATTTTCAGTAATATATTCAACAAAATAGTCTATAACTCTAAATCTTAACTCCCAGTTATATTTCCACTTATTTTTAAAGTGCATAAATATTTGTATGTTATTGACAACGGATTTATTTCTACTTAATATCTCCCAATCCCAATGGTCAATAAACAAATTAATTAAATCTATAGACCAATCAAAAGACTCGTTTTTACTCAAAATTTTCCAATCTACTAAGCTTTTGTTTTTCAAAATATAATTTTGATCTAATTTGAATTTTTTAATATTTTCTGAGTGGATTTGATAATATCTTTTTTTTGTCCATTCATCCAAAGTTTCTATGTATAAATTTGCACCTTTATAAAAGAAAATAGAATCATTTTTGAGATAGTCGGCATAGTGTAGAATATTTGAGTGATTGTTAAAGAAAATAGGATTTGAGCTTAACGATTCCCAATCTATCGAAAACTTAAACTTGGTTATCAATTGAATAGTCCAAGGGAAATCATTTAAGCATAATAATTTCCAATCTAATTTTTCAGAATATTTTTCAATTAAATCACTAGACCAAAGTATTTTTGGATTAAGAGAGATTTTTTTCCAATCCCAATAATCTTCATATTTTTCAATTAGCTCATCAGTCCAATTCATTTTATAATTTCCACTTAAATAATTAAATAAATTTGATTTATTTAATACTGGTACAAATTCAAAACCTCTTCCATTATATTTTTCATTAAGCTCTATAATATTACAATCTAATATGTTTGATAAAATTAGATAATTTTCAATTTCTATAATTGCATTATCAATTTCTATATTCTCATAAAGGTAGATTATATTTTCCCAATAAATATAATCTGAAAATTTTTCTATTAATTTCAAATTCCAAGGAAATTTAGAATTTTTACTAATTAAATTCCAGTCCCATTTGTCAACAAACCTTTCAATTAAATCAAAATCACAATCAAAATTAAAATTACTACTTAGACTGCCCCAGCTCCAATAATTAATATATTTATCAATTATTTCTGGAGTCCAAAATAGATTTATATTTGGACTCCAGAACTTCCAATCCCATTTGTCAATATATTTATCAACGAGATATTCATTCCAAACAATTTTATGATTTAGAGTAAAGTATTGCCAATTAATATTTTCTTTATATTTTTCAATTAATGGAATTGTCCAAAAAGATTTAAGTGTCAGTTCAAGCCAAACATCCTCACCTTCTATTTTGTTCTTATATTTTAAGATTAAATTTTCGGACCATTCAATCCATTCGGAAATTAAAATTTTTTTATTTCTAATTAAATCGTCCCACGATAAAATGTCTTGATATTTATCAATTAATTTTTCTGACAAAGGATAGTGTTCAGAGGTCATAACTATAAAATTATACTTGGTTAAGACTATTTCTATTAAAAATTTTCTAATACTTTCCCTTTCTGTATCATTTACTCTTAATCCCAACAATTTCTCTCCAATAGCAATTTGTTTTTCGATTTTGGCTAATGATGAATTTACAATAATTAATGATTTGTTATTTTCTTCCATATTTTAAACAGTTGTTTCGTTTTCAAGTTCTTCAAGAATTTTATTAAAATCTTCTTTTGCTTTCTCAAAATAATTTTCCCAATTACTAATATGATTTACTTTATTGAACGCATCTGTGTTTTTAATTGATGATAACACTTCTTCTAAATCGTTTCGTTTTCGAATTAAATTTTCTAGAATTATTTTAAGCTTGTCTTTTTCGTTTATGGTCTCGCCTTGTGATTTGAAAATACCTTTTTCTAAATCATTAAAAATTTGATTTACTTTTTCAATATCATTATTATCATAGGCGTTTTTTAAATCGGTAAATATTTTTGTCGCCAACTCTTTTTGGTCATCGGTTACTTTGTCAGGATGACAAAGCTTGGTTGCTTTGCGATAATTTTTCTTTAATTCTCTTTGTTTTTCTTCATCTAAAACTAAAGGTTTGGGCTCGTTTAACTTATCGTTATATGATTTTGAGAAATCTTCATAGTCAAATTTTGCTTCCTCGTATTCTTGCTGCTTTTGTTTATCCTCTCTTGATTCTTTGGCAATTTTCTCGGCTACAACTTTTTTATAATGAAGAATTTTGGTAATTAATTCGCCCAGTTCTTCATTATATTTTAATTCAAAACATCTGATGTTCTTTTCTATATCCGTTTTTTCATCTTCTAAACAAGAAACTTGATATTCCAAACTTCTAATTTCTAATTGTAAAGCAGGAATTTCTGGATCATTGTAAATGCTTATTTTTTTGAATTCGCCAGTAAAATTTTGAATTAAAACTACGGCTTGGCTGAACTCTTTTTTTACACAATGATTTAGAATAATGCTTAATGATTCAATTTTTTTATCAGAATGATTTTTAGGAATCAAGCTTTTTGTTTTGTCAATTTGATAATTAATATCTTCCAAATCTTCAAGCTTAATTACATTTAATAAAGTTTCTAAACGAATAACAATTTTTATCCAGTCTATTTCAGCATTTGGATTATAATATTTGTCTTTTATCTTGTCAAATTCTTGATTAAAATCCAAAACAAGATTGTAATCTTCTTCAATTACAGTAATGCTTTCGTGATTTGATTTTGCTTTTTGTGTCCAGTTATAAGAGCCAAAAATTAGAATAGCGTTGTCAATGATACAAAATTTGTTGTGCATTAATGGAGCATAAGCACCCTCTTTGCCTATCCAAAATATTTGTCCTCCTTTGCTAATTAAATCTCGGTATTTAATGTTGCTTTCGTGATTTATTTCGTGATTCGCCATCAGTAATTCAACTAGAATCCCTTCATTTGCTTTTTCGCAAAGAATATTGAATAGTCTCGTATCTGTAAACCAAGCAACAGCAATTCTAATACTTGTTTTTGAGGTTTTTAAATTATTTTCAATATGTTTATGTATTTTATCGAAGTATGCCTGTGATTTCATTTCGGGTTTAATTATAATATTTTTTACTTTTTGAGCGTTAATTATTTAGCCATTAATAACCCTATCAGTTTCTTCAATACAAAACTGAAAAACATCAATTTCTTTAAAATTATCAAGTTCAGATTCATCTTCTATCAACAATTTTAAATTTTTATTTTCAAGTTTTTTAATGTTGTCTTTAAGATTTTCCATATTTTTCTATTTAAGATTTCGCAAATGCAATCAGCGGTTCATAATTTTGATTGTCTGCTTGTTGTAATGCTTTTATGTATTTTCCTCGTATTTCGTTTGCTTTTACAAGGTTGCTACTGCTCCAAGTAAAATATTTGGTTTGGTATAGTTTTTCTAAAATTAAATCTGCCATTAATCTGGAATGTCTGCCGTTGCCGTTCGGGAAGCAATGAATACTTACTAAACGGTGTTTAAATCGTATGGCAATTTCGTCGTTAGAATAGGTCTTATTGTTGTACCAATATAAACTGTCGTCAAGTAATTGTTTTAAAGCAACTGGAATATTATAACTTTTTATTCCAATTGATTTTTCTGATTTTCTAAAATTTCCTGCCCATTTCCAAACATCGCTGTACATTTTTTTATGCAAATTGAGTACAAATTTTTCTGTAAAAAATTGTTCGGGTTTTACTTTCAATCGCAAAGTCCATTCTATTGCTTTTTCGATATTGAGTTGTTCAAACTCGTCTAGTTCGCCACGGGTTGTTATTGACGGAATTTTTAATCCTTCGAGTTCTTCTTCACTCAAAAGCGTTTGCCCAGTTATATACGTTATTTCTAATCCCATAAATACTTTGGCATTTCGGTTTTAATTTCTTCGGTTTTTTGTGCAATGGCTTTTGCTATTCGTTCGTGGGTGTTTTGCTGGTCTTCTAAAGCCATTGTTGCGTTGGTTCGTCCTACAATTTCTTTTGCAATTTCTTTAGCTCTTGCTGTTATCATTGCATCAATAGAACCGTCGTTTGGCACAAAACCATAAACCAACTGCATATTTAAACCTCTTGCCAAATCTCTTAAAGTATTTATTGTTATAGTTCCATTAGCTTCTCTTGATTCCATTTCGCCAACACTTTGAGGACTTATTTTTAATATGTTTCCAAGTTGTCGCAAAGACATATTTAAAGCAGTTCTAACAGATTTTGTCCAACCTGCCGATGGCAAAACAAGATTATTAACTTCTCTAAAACAGAAAAGTTTAGCATCGAGTTGCTCTATTAACAACATTCTTTTTTTATCTTTCATAACCTTAAAACTGTAAATTATTACGCAAATTTAAACTTATAGATTGAAAAAACAAATTTATTTTCAACTTATAGATTGAAAAAATATTTTAATTTTCAACTTATAGACTGATAAAAATACTATAAATTAAAATATAAACCACTATCTACAATGTGCGAAGCCCTTTCTTCTCCTGTAATTCGGATGTATTTATAAAACTCTCGTTCCGTTTTATGACCTGAAAACTGCATAATATCAAAAATAGGCATTTTCTTTTTATACATATTGGTACAGAAACTTCTTCTTGCGGTGTGAGAATGTATCAAATTGTACTTTGGAATATAGTCTATTATTTTTTTGCCTCCTTTGTTCCAAATACATTCTATTTTATCATTAAAGTTGAGAAGTTCGCCAATTTTCTTAATGTATTTATTAAGGTCTTTTTCAAGTATTTTCTTTGGTGGTTGTCCGTTATGTCGTAAGTTCATAATTTGCCTAATTTCCATTGTTATTGGGCAATTTACTTTGGCATTGGTTTTCTTTTGATTAATAGAAAAGTATTCACGTTCGTTTATTGTCTTGATTGATAATTTGGTTAAACCATTGTAATCTGACACTCGTTGACCTGTATAACAACCTATCAAAAAAACATCTCTTGCCAATTCATAATGCTTTTTATCGGACAAATCTAATTCTAGCATTTGGTTGAGTTCATTGTCAGTTAAATATATTGCAGTTGTTTCTTCTGGCGATGCTTTAAAATCTTTTATATTAAAATCTACATTGTTAATTAATCTTTTATCATTTGCTTCAATCAAAAATGTTTTGAGATTTTTTAAATGTTTTGAAATCGTGTTTTGAGCAAAATCATTTTCTTCTAAATAGTCAATAAAATTTATAACGAATGTTTTATCAAACGAATTGAAGTTAATCTTTATGTTATTATCAATTCCGTAATTTTTAACTTTCAATAAAGTTTGTTTATAAGAACGTTTTGTAATGAGTGTAATTTTTGGTTTTAATTCTAAAAATGCCTCACAAAACTCGAAAAATGTTTTTGGCTTTGTATTATTGACTACTACATTTTTATTCAAATAGTTATCTAAGAACAATTTTAATACTTCATTTGTTACGACTATTTGTTCCGCAATTAAACGAGAATATTCTTTTTTAATACTATTTTCAATTTTGCTTAAAAATTCGTTGACTTCGATGGCATTGATAATGGTAGATTTTGTTTGCTTAATTCTTTGCTTATCAAAATCCCAATCAATGAAACAAGACTTATATCCTGTTGAGTATTTGAATCTGTTGCCGTTGTAAGAAAAATGAAGGAAAATTAAACTTTCTTTCTTTTTATTTGCTTCAAGGTCTTTTATTGCATCTTTAAACGCAAACCTTAAAATACCGTTTGAATTTTCTATTGTTGTATTCATAATATTTTAAACTATGTACAAATATAACAAAAATATAATTAGGGTGCTTGTAAAGTTTAATTTATCTTAACTTAATTAAATTTAAGTTTATTAAATAAGATTCAATATGTTTATTTATAATACTTTACGCATTAAGTTATATAAATTAAGAATTAAGTAGATTTAGAATTAATGGTACTGGAGGTACCACGTAAACCAAGCAGAGATGTTTGGGTTTTTTGTTTTTAAAATATTTCTGATTTGTTATTCCAAATAATAATTAAAAACAATCCTAAATAAACAATACAAACAATAAATTTCATAAAACTAGAAGCTAAAAAACCTAAAATCGATCCAGTTGCAGCTTTTAAAGCACGTTGTTTATCTTGAGAATTAAAATACAACTCACCTAAAAATGCTCCTAGAAAAGCTCCAATCATAAATCCTAAAGGCAAAGGAATGAAAAAAAAACCAAGAATCATTCCAAGATTTGTTCCCCAAATTCCGTATTTGCTTCCACCAAATTTTTTGGTTCCTTTAGCAGGAATTATGTAATCTAAAATCGAAATTACGATAGTGATTATAAATGTAATTCCTAAAATCCAATAATTATTCTCAACAGATTTTGTCAAATAAAGCAACAAAATGCCAAACCAACTAATTGTTGGCCCAGGTAAAACTGGCATAAAACTTCCGAAAACACCAATAATTACACAAATTAAACCTATTGCTATCAAAACCGTATCCATAAAATATTTTTTAGTAATTTTGAAATCTAATAAAAATTGATTTTAAAAAATTGAAGAAACTTTCTGTAATATTACTAATTTTTTTAAACTCTTGTATGTTTTTCAACGAAAAACCTATAAATGAAAAAGAAATGCTTGAAAAAAGATTAAAAGAAATTAATTGGCAAAAAGTCGATAAATTTCCATCGATTAACAATTGCGATGCAATTAAAAATGAAGAGTTGGAAAAACAATGTTTTTTTGATTTCTTGTCACAATCTGTTCGTGAAAAACTAATTACCAATAAACGAAAATTAAAACAAATTCCTGATTCTTTGAATTTAAAAGTAACGATTTACCCGAATGGAAATATTAATTTTTGTACTAAAAATTATTCAGAAATCGATAGCATTCTTAAAATTCATATGGTTGGTTTACCAAGAATTTATCCAGCGGTCAAACAAGGTGTTTTTGTTAAATCTGAATTTGATTTGCAAATAATTTTAAAATAATAGTAAGCTTTATCATTTTTTAAAACTTCTTTTTTTCCATTCAAAACTACCAAAAAGAGAATAAAAAGCTACTGCAACGCAAAAAAACGGATAAAATAAACTTGAAATAACAGGAAAAATAAATTTTTGATTTCCAACAAATCGGCTGGTTTTGTTTAACAATATTATATCAAATGTTAGTTTTAGAATAAAAAATAAAAAGCAAAAGGTAAAAGGCAAAAAGCAAAAGGCAAAAAGCAAACTCAAATTCATTAGCAAAACAACAACCGCCAAAAATTTTCCAAAAAAACCATTATATGAACCAGTTTTACTCGCCCAACGTACCCTTTGATAGAATAATTTTGACCAACTTTCTTCGGGTTTTGTATGAACTATTGCATCTTGATTTTTTAAATAACTAACTTTTTCTGGAAACAATTTAATTGCTTTTTGCAATAAAAAAACATCGTCGCCAGAAGCAATTTTATAATTTCCATCGAAACCATTTAAATCTAAAAAAAGTTTTTTAGTGTAAGCAAAATTCGCACCGTTGCACATAAATGGTTTGTTAAGACCAAAACTGCCAATTGTTGTGCCTTGTAAACTCAACAAATCGACAAATTGAAAATAATTCAAAAAACCATTTTTATGATAAATAGAAACTGCTCCAACTAACATTTCTATATTTCTATTTTGAAAATAATAATCAAAACACAAAAGCCAATTTTTATTGACAACACAATCTGCATCGGTTGTAATAATCCAATCGTTTTCTGTTTGTGAAATTGCAGTTTGAATCGCATCTTTTTTTGGTGAATTTGTTTTTCGAATGTTTTGCACTAATTTTGACAAAATCTCTGGGTTTTCAGATTGCCATTTATTAAAAACAGCAATTGAATCATCATCAGAATCATCATTGACGACAACAATTTCGAATAAATCTGTAGGATAATTCAAATTCGAAATCGAGTTTAATAAATTCCAAAAATCTTTTTCTTCATTTCGAAAAGGAACAATTATCGAAAAATTAGTTTTTGGTTGATTATATTTTGTCGTAATAATTTCGACCTTATCAAAACCATAAATCAACAAAGAAATTGTAGAAATGTAAACGAATAATATGATTAT
>JAYVBR010000279.1:0-7208 GCA_043750395.1 Bacteroidota bacterium
CCACCTGTTGAATGAATGTTTACACCGTGCGATTTTAAATCTTGAATAATTTCTTCAGAACCTTCGATAATTGCTTTGATAATTTCGCCAGGAATTAGGTTTTTATTGCGACCAATTGTTGAAGAAAGCATAATGTTGTCGACTGCACCTACGCAAATAAGGTCGTCGATATTCATAATTAGTGCGTCTTGCGCAATACCTTTCCAAACCGAAATATCGCCAGTTTCTTTCCAATATGTATAGGCTAATGATGATTTGGTTCCTGCACCATCGGCGTGCATAATCAAGCAATAATCATCGTCATTGGTTAAAAAATCTGGAACAATTTTGCAAAATGCTTTTGGAAACAAGCCTTTATCGATGTTTTTTATAGCATTATGAACATCTTCTTTTCCTGCCGAAACACCTCGAAGAGCATAACGTTTTGAAGTTTCTGAACTCATTTTATGTTTTTAGTTGTGTTTTGCAAAGGTATTAAAATGAGGGCAGTTTAAGTTAAAAGTTATTTGAAAAATTGATTCTTCAAATTGTTTCATTTTTCTAATATTAATATTTCGACACGACGATTTTGTTCTCTTTCGAATTCGGTTAGTTCTGGAATTTCATAAATTGGTTTCGAAACTCCAAGACCACTATATTTTAATCTATTTTTATTTATTTTATTCAAAACTAAAAAATCATAAACTGCTTTGGCTCTTGATTCGGAAATTAATTCTTGAAACTCTGGGTTTTTGCAACAAATATGACCTTGAATTTCTATTTTTAAATTCTTTTTTTCTTCAAGAATTTTTAATAAATCAAATAATATTCTAGTAGATTTTGGTAAAACCACGTTAGAATTGTTTTCGAAATTAATATTTTTAAGTTTAATAAAATCGCCTTTTTTTGCAAGATTTATTTTGGATTTTAAATCATTTTCAGTAAAATAAATTATTACTTTTCGATTTTTAGATCGATTTTTAGATTGTTCGAAACTTTTTCCAAAAGCTTTAATTTCAAAATTATTTGTAAAAATTACGTCTTTACTTTTAAAATAATCTTTAATAGTTTGAGAACGTTGCAAGGATAATTTATCATTATAAGAATTAGAATCTACTTTATCGCAAAAACCCTCTATTTTATTAATTTCTAATGATTTGGTATTCAAAATTAAAGAATCTAATTTAGATTTACATTCCAAATTTATATCCGATTTATTGAAATCGAAAAATACTTCCATTTTTTGCTGAGAAAATATTGGGTATTGAATAATAAAGAATAGTAAAATCAACTTTGTCATTAATATCTATAGATTATAAGTGCTTTTGAATTTAAAATTGTGATTGAAATTGTTATTGAGAATTTTCTAAAATCAATATTTCGACCCTTCGATTGCTGGCTCTTTCTGGTTCGTCTTTTTCAGGGATTGCAAAAAGAGGTTCTGAAACGCCAAAACCTTTGTATGATAATCTCTTGGATTCTATTCCTTTATTTATTAAAAAATTGAATATTGATTTGGCTCTTTTGGTCGATAAATCTTGTTTGTCGTTTTTGGCACAACACAAATGACCTTGTAATTCAATTTTTAATCTTGGATTGTTTTCTAGGACAAACAACAATTCGAACATTTTAATTTTACATTCAGGCACAAGTGCAAAAGTATTTATAATGAAATTTAGATTCGGAATAGCGATTTTTTCGCCAACTTTCGCCAAGTTTATTTTTTGCATAAACAATGAGTCCATTTCTGATTCATAAGTTGTTCCGTCAGGATTTTCTAATAATAATTTTCTTGGAAATTTTATTTTTTTAGGTTTTTCAATAATATTTGGAATTTCAGTTTTTAAAATTAATTTAGGCTTTTCCTTATTATTTCCAATAATTTCGTTTTCACGAGCAAAATCTTTAGGTTGAATAAAAAATAAAGTAACTTTTCTGTTTTCGGATTTTATTTTTGAAGTATTATTGAGTTCGCCAAAACTTCGGGTTTTGAAATCTTCCCGAAATTTTATTTTAGTTTTAATGATATTAAAAATCGAATTTATTCTTTTTTTTGCCAAAGTATCGTTGAATCCTGTTGAGCCATCTTCGTCGCAAAAGCCATAAACGCCGATAACTTTAACTTGATAGTTTTTGGCAATCCAATTGTTTAATTTGGTAATTTCAGACTTTTTTAAATCGAATTTATTGCTGTCAAAAAACACTGAAAACTGTTCTTGTGAGAAAGAATTCAAATAAAATAAAAAAAGTGTTATTAAAAGGAAAGGTTTCATTTATTGGTTTGGTTTTACGAATTTAGTGAAATTTTCATTCAATTATAACCTAATATTTGAATTAATATTTCTAAATTTGTAGAATACTTATAAAAAACAAAGGTTATGACTGGTTTGCAATTAAATATTAATTTGAATTTTCAACAATTGTTAGATGTTGTGAAGCAATTATGGTCATCAGAGAAATTAGAATTAAATAACTTTATTTGGGATAATAATATTGAAATTCCAATAGAACATCAAAATTTAATCAATGAAAGAAAAAATAAAAGTATTGAAAACCCAAATAGATTGCTTGTTTGGGATGAGGCTTCTAAAACTTTAAAGTCGTAAAATGATTTTCATTCTTAAAATTGATGAAGATGCACTTCAAGATATTCAAGAAATTACCAATTGGTATAATATTCAAGAAAAAGGGTTAGGAAAACGTTTTCAAATACAAACACTTTCACAAATAAATTCTTTAAAATCAAATCCACATATTTGCGCTGTCAGATATGATGATATGAGATGTATGTTGATTAAAAAGTTTCCTTTTTTGGTTCATTATTCATTAGATGATACCAATTTGATTGTTTCAATTTATGGCGTTTTGCATACTAGTCGTGATCCACAAATTTGGAAAATAAATAAATCATAAGAAATCTTGTTAAAATAATTATATTTACAAAAAATAAAAAGATGAAAATAAAATTCTTAATACTGTTTTTAATGGCTATGTCAATAGGAAAAGCGCAATCATTAATTCAATCTGTCAACTCAGGCAGTATTATTGCTTCAAACACATCAATTTCTATTGGAGAAATTGTAGTTGTTCCAATCAGCCAAAATCAATCTAATTCTGGAATTATTGGAATTTTATCCCAAGTAAATGCTCAAAATTTAGAAGTTTTACAATTTAAAATTGCAGCTAAAATAATTGTTTATCCAAATCCTACAATTTCTAAAATTTATTTTGACACTAAAGAAAATTTGCAGTCAGAAAATATTTTTGTTTTTGACAATTCTGGCAAAATGATATTTCAAAGTAAATTAACTAATGATAATTCTTTAGACTTAACTCCCTTATCTTCAGGAATTTATTTAATACAATTTTCAAATTCAAGTTACAAATCGTTCAAAATAATTAAAAAATAAAATTAATTCATTATGAGAAAAATAATTACATTTTTTACAATATTATTATCAATATTTATATTCGGACAAGTTCCACAAGGCATTTCATATCAGGCAATTGCTTTGAATATTTCTGGAAACGCAGTTGTAAATTCAAACGTTGGACTGCGAATATCTGTTTTAGACAATTCGGTTTCTGGAGCCAATTTATATACTGAAACTCATACCAAAACAACTAATGTACAGGGGTTATTCAATTTAGTTATAGGGCAAGGAACAACAACTGCTGGAACTTTTAACACCATAAATTGGAGTAAAAATTCAAAATTCTTAAAAGTCGAAATGGATATTGCTGGCGGAACAAATTACGTTTTGGTGGGAACAACACAGTTATTGAGTGTGCCATTCGCATTGCAAGCTGGTAAAATAGATTATAGTGGCATAAAAAACATACCTGACGAAATTAATACACTTTCGTTTATGACTAGTTCAAATGCATATATCTTTGCGCCAAATGGCACGGGTTCGGGTACCTATACGAGTAGTTGGTCATCTGTACCAATTTCTGGAACGCCATTTATGAGTTCTTATAATAGTTTTTTAACATCTTCGAGTGCGTATGTATTTGCTCCATCTGGCACTGGTAGTGGCACTTATTCTAATAGTTGGTTCAGTACACCAATTAATGGTCAACCAATCAAAATTGTAACAACGGGGTCTTTTTTTACAGGTATAGCTACTACTTCAAATGCTTATGCTTTTGCTCCATCAGGAATTGGTAGTGGTTCTTTTCAAAATAGTTGGAGTTCTACACCTATATCTGGAACAGTTAAAGATATTATTGTTTCTAATAATTTTATAGGTGTCATGACTTCTACCAATGCTTACGTTTATGGACCATCAGGTGTTGGATTAGGTATTTTCACTAGTAGTTGGTCATCAACTTCAATTTCTGGTACTCCTTTAAAAATAGTTGGTTTAGAGAAAGGTAATGGAATTATGATTGTTACTTCAACAAACTCTTATGTTTTTGCACCATCGGGCACAGGTAATGGAACTTATCAAAATAGTTGGAATACGACATCAATATCAGGCGTACCTTTTTTGGATTAGCCAATGTTACGACGTAATATAAAAAACCTGCCTAAATTTATTTTCTTGCAGGTTTTATAATTTTGGTTTGTATTATTTAGTAAACAACAATTCACGATATTTTACTAAAGTCCAGCTTTCGTTGTCGACCAAAAGTTCTAATTTATCACAATGTTCACGAATTTGTTCGAAATAAGGTTTAACGAAATCGCAATACGATTCTGCCATTTTTTGAGCATCAGTAATTACGTTTGCAGTTTTTCTGGCTTCGGTCATTGCCTCAACTTTGGTATTGATTCCTTCAATATGCTCAGAAATTTCACGAATTAAAACAATTTGTTCTTTACCAATTTTCTTGAATTCGTCTCCAAAAATATCTTTCAAACCTTTAACATTATTAATTAAAGTATTCTGATATTGTATCGCTGTTGGAATAACGTGATTTCTAGCGATATCGCCCAAAACTCGACCTTCAATTTGAATCTTCTTGGTGTATTCTTCCAGTTCAATTTCATATCTTGCTTCTACTTCAATATGGTTCATTACATTCATTTCCTTGAATAAAGATAACGCTTTTTCAGAAACTTTTGCTTTCAAAGCCAATGGTGTAGTTTTGAAATTACTCAAACCACGTTTTTTGGCTTCTTGCTCCCAAGCATCGCTGTAACCATCGCCTTCAAAAAGAATTTTCTTTGATTTTTTGATGTATTCTCTCAACACATTAAAAATTGCTTCATCTTTTTTCAAATCTTTTTCAAGAATCAAAGCATCGACTTCTTTCTTGAAATCTTTTAATTGTTTGGCAACAATTGTGTTTAAAGTTGTCATTGCATTGGCGCAATTTGCAGAAGAACCAACAGCTCTAAACTCAAATTTATTTCCCGTAAATGCAAAAGGCGAAGTTCTATTTCTGTCGGTATTATCCAACAAAACATCTGGAATTTTTCCTACAACATTCAGTTTTAAATCTGTTTTTTCTTCTGGCGATAATTTTCCGTCAGTTACACCTTCTAATTCTGCTAAAACTTTGGTCAATTGTTCGCCAATAAAAACCGAAATTATTGCTGGTGGCGCTTCATTGGCTCCTAATCTATGATCGTTTGTTGCAGTTGCAATCGCAGCACGAAGTAATTCTTCATAATCGTTAACAGCTTTTATTGTATTGATAAAAAACGATAAAAATTGTAAATTGCTCATTGGTGTTTTACTTGGAGATAACAAGTTCACACCAGTATCTGTAGCCATTGACCAGTTGTTGTGTTTTCCAGAACCATTAATTCCTTTGAAAGGTTTTTCGTGAAATAGCACTTTAAAATCGTGACGTTCACCGACTTTTTGCATTACATCCATCAATAATGAATTGTGGTCAACCGCCAAATTGGTTTCTTCGAAAATCGGAGCCAATTCAAACTGATTTGGCGCAACTTCATTATGACGGGTTTTTACAGGAATGCCTAAATACATACATTCTTGCTCTAATTCACGCATGTAATTCAAAGCTCGAGTTGGAATCGAACCAAAATAATGATCATCTAATTGTTGTCCTTTTGCTGATGTGTGACCCAATAATGTACGACCTGTCATAACAATATCCGGGCGAGAATTTGCCAATGCAGTATCAATCAAAAAATATTCTTGTTCCCAACCCAAAGTTGCGGTAACTTTTTTAACATTTTTATCAAAATATTTACAAACATCGGTTGCAGCTTCGTCGATTGCATTTAATGCTCTCAATAAAGGTGTTTTATAATCTAATGCTTCTCCTGTATATGATATAAAAACCGTTGGAATACACAAAGTTGTTCCAAAAATAAATGCTGGCGATGTTGGATCCCAAGCTGTGTAACCTCTTGCTTCGAAAGTATTTCTGATTCCTCCATTCGGGAAAGATGACGCATCTGGCTCTTGTTGAACCAATTGCGCGCCACCAAATTTTTCAACAGCATCGCTACCATCGTAAGAAGTTTCGAAAAAAGCATCGTGTTTTTCGGCTGTCGAACCTGTTAATGGTTGAAACCAGTGTGTGTAATGGGTTACACCTTTTGACAAAGCCCATTCTTTCATTCCCATTGCGATATAATCGGCTAGTTTTCTATCAATTTTTGTACCGTGTTGTACTGCATCTTTAACACCTTTGTGCGCATCTGAAGTCAAAAACTGCTTCATTGCTTTGTCATTAAACACATTTGCACCGAAAATATTCGATTTTCTATCGGCTTCTTCAAATTTAACTGGTTTTCTGTTCGATGCTTCTTTTAGCGCTTGGAAACGAAATGTTGACATAAAATTTTATTTTTAAAGTTTGACCCCTATTAATTTGATGCAAATATATAAAAATTTATAATATTATAAAATTTACCCCTATTATTTTAGTGTAAAATTTTATTTTTATTATATTTAATTATTTTGAAATAAAAAAGTTATAATTAGATTTTTCGTTTTTTATCAATTAAATTTGTAAAAAAGAACAATATGATAGTTTGGATTTTATTTTTCGCAATGGTTTTTGTGATTCTAGCTCTTGATTTGGGTGTTTTTAATAAAACGCCTCATATAATTAGCACCAAAGAAGCAAGTAAATGGACTGCAATTTGGGTTTCGCTTTCGTTTGCATTTTCTGGAGTTATATATTGGTTATATGGAACAGATTATATTGCAAATGCTGATAATTTATCGCAATCTGGTGCTGCATTAAAATTCATAACAGGCTATTTGATAGAACTTTCGTTGAGTGTTGATAATATATTT
>JAYVBR010000280.1:0-3096 GCA_043750395.1 Bacteroidota bacterium
TCTGTACTTTATTTTAGTCCAGCTGTAACGGTTCGAACCGATATTCAAAAAGTAAATTTAGTAATCAATCAAACCGAAAATACGATTAAACAAACTCCAGTTTACGAAAAATCAACAGCAACAACAATTCCATTTTTCAAAAATAACCAGTTTGATTATGCAGAAATCCTTTCTCCAATGGGAGAAGGTTATCAAAATTGGGCTTGGTTAATTTTTATTCCAGTAGTAATTTTCATAATCACTGCGGTTTCCAACGGAGCAAATCTAACGGACGGAATCGATGGTTTAGCCGCAGGAACATCAGCAATATCAGTCATTGCACTCGGAATTTTCACATTCGTTTCTGGAAATATCATTTTTTCGAGCTACCTTAACATAATGTACATTCCGAATGCTGGCGAAATGACCGTTTTTATTGCAGCATTTGTTGGAGCATTAGTTGGTTTTTTATGGTATAATTCCTATCCAGCATCAGTTTTTATGGGCGATACTGGTAGTTTAACAATTGGAGGAATCATAGCGGTGCTGGCAATTGCGACTAGAAAAGAATTATTAATTCCGCTACTATGTGGTATATTTTTAGCAGAAAATCTATCAGTGATTTTACAGGTTGCTTATTTCAAATATACCAAAAAAAGGTATGGCGAAGGAAAGCGAATTTTCTTAATGTCGCCATTGCACCATCATTATCAGAAAAAAGGTTATCACGAAAGCAAAATCGTAACAAGATTCTGGATTGTGGCAATAATGTTGGCAATTTTATCAATAGTAACATTAAAATTAAGATAGAAAATATTTTGGGCGTTCCCTAAAGGTCGGGCTTTCCGTTTCAATCTTTTTCTTGGCTGAAAAAGCCAAAAAAAAGGATTTTCACTGCAATCCCTAACGCAAAAAAACAAGATTTGACAACTTTCTAAAAGTTGTCAAATCTAAAATTGAAAATGAAATGAATAGATTAGTAATTCTTGGTGGTGGCGAAAGCGGTGTTGGAACTGCAATACTCGGAAAACAAAAAGGTTACGAAGTATTTGTATCTGATTTTGGAAAAATAAAAGACAAATACAAAGACGTTCTTACTCAAAATGCAATACCATTCGAAGACGAAAAACATACCGAATCATTGATTTTGAATGCCAATGTGGTAATGAAAAGTCCGGGAATTCCAGAAAAATCGGCAATTGTTAAGAAATTATTCGAGTTGAATATTCCAGTAATATCCGAAATCGAGTTTGCATTTCCGTTTACCAATGCCAAAACTATCGGAATCACTGGCAGCAACGGCAAGACAACGACAACAATGTTGACTTATCATTTGCTAAAAGAAGCAGGATTAAATGTTGGTTTGGGCGGCAACATCGGCAAAAGTTTCGCTTGGCAAGTCGCAACCGAAAATTTCGATTATTATGTTTTAGAATTAAGCAGTTTTCAACTAGATGGTTGTTTTAAATACCGACCTGATATTGCAATAATTACAAACATAAGTCCCGATCATTTAGACAGATACGATTACAAATATGAAAATTACATAGCATCAAAATTCAGAATTACAATGAACCAAACCAAAGATGATTTTTTGATTTATGATGATGATGATTTCGAAATTGCAAACTGGTTTAAAAACAACAAAACAAACGCCCAATTAATTCCTTTTTCGTTAACAAAAACAATTGAAAACGGAGCATTTATAAAAGATAAAATTATGAAACTTACAATCAAAAATCAAGAAATCATTGAAGAATTCGATATGGAAACAGCTGTTATGGCTCTTGAAGGCAATCATAATTTCAAGAACGCTATGGCAGCAAGTTCGGTAGCTAAGTTGCTTCAAATACGAAATAAAACACTTCGTGAAAGTTTAGGTAATTTTCAAGGTGTCGAACATAGACTCGAAAAAGTGATGAAAATTCAAAATGTTCAATACATAAACGACAGCAAGGCGACCAATGTAAATTCAGCATATTATGCGCTACACAGTATGGAAGTTCCTGTAATTTGGATAGTTGGCGGCGTCGATAAAGGCAATGATTATTCAGAATTAACCGAATTGGTTTACGAAAAAGTCAAAGCAATTATTTGTCTTGGTTTAGATAATAATAAAATTATCGAAGCCTTCGGAAACATTGTCGATGTTATGGTCGAAGTCGATAAAATGGAAGATGCTGTGAAAATCGCACAACGTTTATCCGAAAAAGGCGATGCTGTTTTATTGTCGCCATGTTGTGCAAGTTTCGATTTATTCGAGAATTATGAAGACAGAGGAAATCAGTTTAAAAGAGCTGTTAGAGGTTTATAATTTAAGGTTGTTTAAAATTGTTTGAAGTTTCACGTTTAAACAACATTAAACAATTTGAACAATATTAAACTTTTAAATAATTAAAAATAAAATGCTAAAATTAATTAAAAACCTAAAAGGAGACAAAACCATCTGGACATTCGTAGCCCTTTTGGCGTTATTTTCGTTTATGCCAGTTTTTAGTGCGAGTAGCAATTTAGCTTATATGAACCACGGCACAGGCAACACTTTGGGTTATTTGTTGAAACACGCATTGCATATTATTGCAGGTTTTTTTATTTTGTATAATATTCAAAAAATTCCTTATCATTATTATCGCAGTTTGTCTCGAATAGCCTTGCCTGTAGTTTGGTTATTATTGGCTTATACTTTACTTTTTGGAGTCGAACAAGGCAGTGCCACACGTTGGATTCAAATTCCGTTTATTGGAATTTCATTTCAAACATCGGCATTAGCATCATTAGTTTTAATGGTTTTTGTTGCAAGATATTTATCTAAAACTAAAACAGAACCAATCGATTTCAAAACTTCTTTTATTGATTTATGGATTCCAGTCGGCATTACATTAATGCTCATTTTACCAAACAATTTTTCGACTGCAGCATTGATTTTTTTAATGGTAGTAATGTTGACTTTCGTAGGAAATTATCCAATGAAACATTTGGCAATAATTATTGGTTTGGGACTTTCAATGTTTGTATGCTTCATAGTTGTCGCCAAAATATACGAAAATACCAATCCAGACAAAACGCCAAGACTTTTCAAAAGGGTAAAAACTTGGGAAAATCGTTGGGTAAATTACA
>JAYVBR010000281.1:0-3096 GCA_043750395.1 Bacteroidota bacterium
TACTCACAATCAAAATAAAAGATTAGGTAGAGGAGAAGGTTCTGGTAAAGGTGGTACTTCTGCAAGAGGTCACAAAGGAGCAAAATCTCGTTCTGGATATTCTAAAAAGATTGGTTTTGAAGGTGGACAAATGCCACTTCAAAGACGTGTACCTAAGTTTGGTTTCACGAACATCAACCGAAAAGAATACGAAGGTGTTAATCTTGATACACTTCAATTGTTAGTTGACAATGGTATCGTTACTAATGCAGTTGATATGACTGTATATGTAGCAAATCGTTTGGCAACCAAAAACGAAATCGTTAAAATTTTGGGTCGTGGTGAATTAAAAGCAAAATTAAAAGTAACCGCTCACAAGTTTACTGCTACTGCAAAAGCTGCTATCGAAGCTGCTGGTGGAGAAGCCGTGACGATGTAATTTTTTTATCAAGATGAAAAAATTTATAGAATCGTTAACTAATGTTTGGAAAATTGAAGAACTAAAAAATCGTATCTTATTAACTTTAGGATTACTTTTAGTTTACCGTTTTGGTGCGCACGTTACACTTCCGGGTGTCGATGCAACTCAATTGGGTAATCTTTCTAACCAAACTAGTGAAGGCATCGGCTGGTTAATTAATGTTTTTACTGGTGGTGCATTTTCGCAGGCATCAGTATTTGCATTGGGAATTATGCCGTACATTTCTGCATCAATTGTTGTTCAGTTAATGGGAATTGCGATTCCTTATCTGCAAAAACTTCAAAAAGATGGAGAAAGTGGAAGAAAAAAAATTAACCAAATAACGCGCTGGTTAACTATATTAATCACATTAGTTCAAGGTCCTGGATACATTTATAATCTATACAGAACCATTCCAAATGCAATTATTTCTTCAACTAATCCGAGTTTAATCTCAGAATACTCATTTTTATTTTCGTCTGTACTTATTTTAGTTACAGGTACGATTTTCGCAATGTGGTTAGGAGAAAAAATTACTGACAAAGGTATCGGAAACGGTATTTCTTTATTGATTATGGTTGGAATCCTTGCTAGAATGCCACAAGCATTTATTCAAGAGTTTTCCTCAGTAGTTTCTCAAAACAATGGTGGTCCAATGAAAATTGTTTTCGAATTGATTATATGGTTTTTAGTGATTATTGGTTGTATTCTTTTAGTATTGGCGGTTAGAAAAATACCAGTTCAGTATGCAAGAAGATCTGTATCAGGAGATTTCGAACAAGATTCATTAGATGCTAACAGACAATACATTCCATTAAAATTGAATGCTTCTGGAGTAATGCCAATTATTTTCGCACAAGCAATTATGTTTGTTCCAGGGGTTATTGCAGGATTAAAAGAAGGTTCAGAAACAGCTCAAGCAATCACAACTGCATTTAGTGATATTTTTGGATTGTGGTATAATGTTGTATTTGCATCATTAATTGTAGTATTTACTTTCTTATACACTGCAATTACTGTTCCCACGAACAAAATGTCTGATGATTTAAAAAGAAGCGGTGGATTTATTCCTGGAGTTTCTCCTGGTATTGACACATCTAATTATTTAGATCACTTGATGTCATTAATTACATTTCCAGGATCTTTATTTCTTGCTTTAATAGCTATTTTCCCTGCTATTGTTGTAAATTTACTAGGTGTTCAACAATCTTGGGCATTGTTTTTTGGAGGTACTTCACTAATCATTATGGTTGGAGTTGTTATAGATACAATGCAACAAATAAACACTTATTTGTTAAATAAAGAATATGATGGTTTGATGAAAACTGGCAAAAATAGAAAAGCAGTAGCTTAATTTTATGGCAAAACAATCAGCAATAGAACAAGACGGAGCGATTATTGAGGCATTATCAAATGCTATGTTTCGTGTTGAATTAGAAAATGGACATATCGTTATAGCACATATCTCTGGAAAAATGCGAATGCATTATATCAAATTATTACCTGGTGATAAAGTGAAATTAGAAATGAGCCCTTATGACTTGTCAAAAGCAAGAATTACTTACAGATACTAAAGATATTTCAAAATGAAAGTTAGAACATCAGTTAAAAAAAGAAGTGCCGAGTGCAAAATTGTGCGCAGAAAAGGCAGATTATACGTGATTAACAAAAAGAATCCTAGATTTAAACAAAGACAAGGATAAACTATGGCAAGAATAGCAGGGGTAGATATCCCGAAAAACAAGAGAGGTGTAATTGCACTAACCTATATCTTCGGATTAGGAAAAAGTAGAGCTATTGAGATTTTAGAAAAAGCTCAAGTAAGCCAAGATATCAAAGTTCAAGATTGGAATGATGACCAAATCGGAGCAATTCGTGAGGCAGTTGGTACTTTCAAGATTGAAGGAGAATTACGTTCAGAAGTTTCATTAAACATCAAACGTTTAATGGACATTGGATGTTACAGAGGTATTCGACATAGGTCTGGTCTTCCATTAAGAGGACAAAGAACTAAAAACAATTCTAGAACAAGAAAAGGTAAAAGAAAAACTGTTGCTAACAAGAAAAAAGCAACTAAATAATAAATAATATGGCTAAAGTAGCAGCAAAAAAACGTAAAGTTATAGTTGAATCAACTGGTGAAGCTCATATTAGTGCAACTTTTAACAACATCATCATTTCGTTAACAAACAAAAAAGGTGAAGTTATTTCTTGGTCGTCAGCTGGTAAAATGGGTTTCAGAGGTTCTAAAAAGAATACTCCTTATGCAGCTCAAATGGCATCTGAAGATTGTTCGAAAGTAGCATTAGAAGCTGGACTAAAAAAAGTAAAAGTTTATGTTAAAGGACCAGGAAACGGACGTGAGTCAGCAATCCGTTCTTTACATAATTCTGGAATTGAAGTAACAGAGATTATCGACGTTACACCAATGCCTCACAACGGATGTCGTCCTCCTAAAAGACGTAGAGTTTAATTACTCGAATTTAATTATAGTATAAACTAGATAGAATTAAGATTATCGAAGGATAAGACCTGAATTCATAATCTCTATCTTAAACAATTTAAAATGGCAAGATATACTGGTCCAAGTACAAGAATCGCACGTAAGTTCGGTGAAGCAATTTTCGGAGACGATAAAGCTTTCGAAAAAAGAAATT
>JAYVBR010000282.1:0-3095 GCA_043750395.1 Bacteroidota bacterium
TGCTCCAGAAAATTGTGGGTTTTCATAATTTATATAGCAATGACAAAAAGAAGTTATATTTCAATAAAATAAAAGGTTTGAAATACCAACATTATTCAAGAACAGAACCAATTTTTTCAATAATTTGGCATTAAAATTTTGAATTTATTAATAACAGATTCATTATGTTTATATTTGCAAACTGAAATTTAATATTTCAAAATAATTTAATGAATTTTATGTTAAAAAAAATACTACATATATTTTTGATTCTTTTTTCACTTTCCTCTTGTGTTTCAAGAAAAGAAATTGTTTATATGTCTGATGCAGATATGAATAAACCAATTTTTTCTGCCAGCATAGAACCTATTCTTGAGCCAAATGATTTGTTGAGTATTGTTGTGGCTGCAGAAAATCCGGAGTTGACAGCACAATTTAATTTGCCTCAAATGCAATCTACAAGTTATGAAATTTCTAAAGGACAAGCAAATATCAAAACTTATTTAATCGATTATCTTGGTTTTATTGATTTTCCTGTTTTAGGAAAAGTCAAATTAGGAGGTTTGACAAAGTCTGCTGCCAATAAACTTTTAGTAGACAAAATCTCTGAATATTTTAAAAATCCAAGCGTCAATATGGCAATTATCAACTTCAAGGTCTCAGTTTTAGGCGAAGTTGCAAGTAACAGAAGCATTAATGTATTAAGTGAAAGAATAACCATTCTTGAGGCTTTAAGTCAAGCGGGCGATCTTACAATTTATGGTCGAAGAGACAATGTTTTGGTTATTCGAGAAGAAAACGGTAAAAAATCTTACAATCGAATTAATTTAACTAATTCAAGCTTTATGAATTCTGATTTTTATTATTTAAAACAAAATGATTTAATTTATGTAGAGCCTAATAAAACCAAAATTAATGGAGCTAAAATTGGCCCAAGCACAGGATTGATTTTATCTATTGGTTCAATTTTACTTACAATTTCATTTTTTATTATTAATAGAAAATAATGGAACAATATCAGCAACTTTCTAGCCAATCAAAAGAAGAAGGATTCAATTTTCAAGAATATTTAGATAGCATTTTAATCTATTGGAAATGGATTTTAATATCTGTTATCATAAGCTTTTTTTGTGGGTTTTTTTTTCTAAGATATTCAGTCCCGTTATATAGCGCATCGACCTCAATAATGGTTAGAGATGATAGAAAAGGTGGTTTGCAATCAGAGTTAAGTGCTTTTTCGGACCTGGCATTGCCATCTGTAAAAAGCAGTGTCGATAACGAAATCGAAATTTTAAGATCTAGAACAATTGTTCAAAAAGTTGTAAAAAAATTAAATTTTAATGTCACTTATTTAACCGAAGGGCGCATTAAAACCATTGAATTATACAAAGATTCTCCAGTAACTTTTAACTTTATTGTAACTAATGATAGTTTTTACGATAGGTATGATACCTTTTTTATAAATTCTATTTCAAAAGACAGTTTTGAATTATTAGACGAAAATAAAAAGAAATTAGGCAATTATCATTACAAAGATGTAATAAACTCAAATAACTGCAAAATTATTGTATCAAAAAATTACAACGGACTAAATACAAACAACAGTTTTGCAGTTCAAGTCAATGTAGCCAAATTGCTAGATGTAGCATTGAATTATAAATCTAGAATAACAATTGATCCATTAGGAAAAAACACAAGTATTCTTGAATTGAAGATAAATGACCCAATAAAAGAAAAATCTCAAGATTTTTTGGACACTTTAATAGAAGTTTACAACTTTGAAGCAATAGAAGATAAAAATTATATCGCTAAAAAAACAATCGATTTTATTGAAAACAGAATTAAATTGATAGCATCTGAACTTGGCGATGTTGAAAAAGGTGAAGAGGGCTTCAAAAAATACAATAAATTAAACGACATTGGTGCAGAATCTTTAATTTATATGCAAAACTCTGTAGATCTTGAAAAAAACATAATCCAATCAGAAACCGAACTTATTATTTTAAACTCATTGTCAAGTTTTATTGAAACTATGAACAATGGAGATTTATTGCCAAACAACGTTATTCCGAGCGATGGCGAAGCAATTGGTTTAATCGAAGAATACAACGCTCTTGTTTTGACCAAAAACAGATTAATAAAAGAGGGAACAAGAAAAAGTTCGGTTTTAGAAAATTTTGATCAAAAATCTACAGATTTACTCCAAGCAATAAATCAAAGTTTATCAACTCTAAAAACTAATTTAAGAATTAGAAAAAGAGAATTTGAAAAACAAATGTATTCAAATGACAATAAAATTTCCTTAATTCCAACCCAATCAAGAGAATTGAGAGTTATAGAAAGACAACAAAAAATTAAAGAAACATTATATATTTATTTATTGCAAAAACGAGAAGAAACTGCTATTACACTTGCCGTTACGGCACCGAATGCTAAAATTATTGATAATGCATTGTACAGCAAATCGCCAGTATCTCCCAAGAAAAATTCAATCTATTTATTAGCTCTAGCAATTGGGTTTTCGATTCCAATTGTTATAATAATATTAAAAAAATTATTAGATACCAAAGTAAAAAACCGACAAGATATAGAATCATTAACAACCATTCCATTTGTTGGCGATGTGCCAAGATCTGATTCTGGAACAACCGTAATTAATGCAACAAGTAGGTCAAGCACCGCCGAAGCAATTAGAATTGCCAGAACTAATCTTGAATTTTTCTTAGGACAAGTTTCCGAAAATCAAGCAAAAACTATATTTTTGACTTCTACTTTACCAAAAGAAGGTAAAACTTTTTTAGCCGTTAATTTGTCAAGTACATTAGCAATTTCCAATAAAAAAATCTTGTTAATTGGTCTCGATATTAGAAATCCGCAAATTGAAAAATATTTAGATTTACCTTCAATTGGTGTTTCTAACTTTTTGTCTAAACAAAATGAAAATATTGATGACTATTTATTTAAAATAAAAGGTTTCGAAAATTTTTATGTATTACCAGCTGGCACAATTCCGCCAAATCCAGTTGAATTATTGACTAATAAAAAAGTAGACGAAATGTTTATTGATTTAAAATCTAAATTTGATTACATAGTTGTAGATACTGCCCCAGTTAGTT
>JAYVBR010000283.1:0-3094 GCA_043750395.1 Bacteroidota bacterium
TTCTAAAGAAAACTTTAGTGATTTGCGAATTTTAGACTCAAAAAATCAAGAAGTTCCCTATGTTTTGCTAGAAAATGTGATTGCTAAAAAAACCAATAAAATTGATTTTAAAATCAGTAGTCGATCATCCATACCTGACAAAATATCAAGTTTGATATTTGAAAATCAATTGCAACAATTAGATTTTGTGAACTTAGAAATTGCAAATTACAGTGGTTCAAAAACGTTTATCGTGTCGGGTAGCGACGATCAAAAACAATGGTTTGGCGTTTTGGATCCAACGATTCTAAATGATTTGCATGGACCCAATTTGAGCGTTTTAGCAACTTTAAACTTCCCAAAAACAAATTATAAGTTTATAAAAATTGAGACCATCGATAAAAATAGTTTACCCATAAATATTATGAAAATTGGTCAAATTGGTGTTACGTATGGCGAGCAAAATTTTGAAAAAATTGTACCAAAATCGCTGCAAATAAAACAATCTCAATCTGAAAAGAAAACAAGAATTTTTGTTGAATTTCAAAATAGTGAACTTATCGATAAACTACAATTTGATATTAAATCACCATCAAATTATAAAAGAAACATTCGTTTGTATGAAAATTTTAGCGATAAACGAAAACCTAAATCACGCATTAGACAGCTTGAATTTGACGATTTTGTATTAACAACAATTTCTAACGATAAGTTAAATTTAAACCAAAAGCGTACCCGCGAATTTACAATAGAAATTGACAATTTAGACAATGCGCCTTTGGAGATAAAGACAGTAAATTTTTATCAAGAAGTAATAAAAATCGCGATGGTGCTTCATGAAAATGAAAAATACGTTTTAAAAACGAACAATAAGAATGCCTTTTTGCCAAATTATGATATTTCTGAAATTCAAATCTCAAATATAGAAAATGTGCCAATAGCTGCTGTTCTAAATGTTCGTGAAAAACAAAATAGTTATCAAGTGAAAGTTGCTAAAAATTTTTGGAATTCACCATATTTTCTGTGGATTTGTATCGGAATTGCTACTATTGCAGTTTTGTATTTTGTTTTTGGACTGATGAAGGATATAAAGAAATCATCATAAAATTCAATTTGAAAAAGATTGAAAATGATAATTTTTCAGAAACATCAAGAAATGAAGTCGGTCAAGTCAAATTGAATGTATTTTCTTATTTTTTACTCTGGATTTTATGCTTTCTGTTTTTTTATAGCGAAAACCAAAAATTTTTTTATGCTGTAAAAAGTTTCAAATTCTTCCACCACCAAAATTCCAGCGGAAAGTTTGGATAGTTTTCGATAAACTTCTTGAACTTTGATAGTTTAGTTTCCTGCTCGTTGAATTTCACTTCAATGGCAATTCCTTTGTTATATTGCGTTTCTACAATAAAATCGACTTCGTTTCCGTCAGAAGTTCGCCAATATTTGATTTGATCTTGCTCATAATTTTCTATTAAAACCCTAAAACAAAAATTTTCTAAAACCACTCCTTTGTCAGCTCGTTGCTCGATTGGTGCAAAATAATTGATCAAAATATTTCGCAAACCAAGATCATTGACATAGACTTTTGGCATTTTGGTAAGTTCTTTTCGAAGGTTGTTATAATATGGCTTGACCAATGTGATATGAAAACATTTTTGCAGCACGTACAAATATTGTTCAACGGATGCAGCAGTCAATCGCAAGGTGTTTGAAATTTCACTTACGTTTAGCATATTTCCCGATTGACTGGCCAATAGCATTAGCATTCTGTAAAATTTGGTTTGATCCGTAACGCCAGATTCTAACAAATCTCGTTTGATGTAGGAATCTCGAATTTCGCGTAAAATTTCGATTTTTTCGTCAAAATTATTTTCTAAAACCACCGCAGGATAGCCACCATAGTTGATAAATTCATCCATATATGCCCAAAGCAAACTTTCGTTTATGGGTTTTACTGTTTTTTTTGATTTCAGCTTAGCTACTTCTTGCGCTAGATCGTCACGGTTTTTGAAGTGTAAAAACTCTTCGAAATCTAATGTTCCCATCTGAAAAATCTTTTTGCGACCCACCAACGAATCCTTGAATTGTTTGTCTATATAAAAAGCGGAACTTCCTGTTGCAACAATTTTTAATCTACTAGAATATTCGTCAAAAAGCAGTTTTAGAAAATTGGTAGCATCGTCCAAATATTGAATTTCGTCAATGAAAACAATTATTTTTTTGCCTATTTCTAACGGACAACTTTTGAAAAGATTTTCGGGATTCAAATTCAAATCGTCTAAAATATCTTTTCGGTCTAGATTCAAAAAATAAACAGAATCTCCTTGTAGTTGCAGGTCGTCGTGTAATTGTTTTAGCATAGTCGACTTGCCTATTTGCCTTGGGCCAATAAGTACGGTAAACTCTTTTTTTGAAAGATGTTTGGCTATTGTTGCTTGTTTATTTCTTCGTAACATCTGACAAAAGTATTATTTATTTTTTAAATATCTGTTTTTTAAATGTATTTTTTTGCAAATAACTAATATTTTAGGTACAATAAATTATATTATCAGTTTTTATTTTTATTATTATTACAAATAACTGTTAATTTTATTTTTTGAAATAAAAATAACTGATAATTTACAAAAAATAATGTAAATTATCGGTTATTTTTAATTTATTTTTTATAAAATATTGAATTACAATATTTTATAAATTAATAATTTCTCCATTTTGCTGTAATTTCGAATACATGTTCTAAAATTTTAGCTTCGACTTCATCAAATTCAACATTGCGTCTAGCCATTACAATTCTTGCGGTTTCCAAAGCTTTTTTTGTAATATATGTTGTAAAACCCGATGCGCCACCCCAAGAAAAACTAGGAATAAAATTACGCGGAAAACCACTTCCGAATATATTGCAAGAAACGCCAACAATTGTGCCCGTGTTGAACATTGTGTTAATGCCGCACTTGCTGTGATCACCCATCATCAAGCCGCAAAACTGAAGTCCCGTTTTAGCAAAATTTTCGGTTTCGTAGCTCCATATTTTTACTTCTTCATAGTTGTTTTTGAGGTTAGAGTTGTTGCTATCGGCACCAATATTGCACCATTCGCCAAGAACTGCATTGCCCAA